>DATCFX010001064.1:0-1549 GCA_036509275.1 Pirellulales bacterium
CGCGCCATGGCCAGCGAAGTGCGGGCTGGCCGGCCGCCAGCCGATGTCATGCACCGCTTGCGGGCCGCACGGCAAGCGGCAGAGTCCGCAGGCCAGCCGTCGGGCGGCCGGGCGGCCCAACGCAATGCCCCGTGTCCCTGCGGATCGGGCCGCAAGTTCAAGCACTGTTGCGGGCAGGCATCGGGCGGCTAGCGTCTCGTGCCGCGACCTTTATTGCCGTCGCGCCAGCAAATTCTCCCAGGGGGGCGGTCCTCGGTCGCCAGCTTGAGCCGTTTAAAGGATCGGGGGCTCCTGAGGTCTGTTTTTCCAGAAAGAGGTGCTGCCATGTTTAAGCAGCGGTTGATGTGGGGCGTTGCGGCCGCGCTGGCCGCAGGCCTGGCGACGCAGGGGGCAATGGCCCAGTGCCGGGGAGGCGGCAATTCCGGCGGCCGCATGGGATCGATGGGTGGCCAGATGGGGATGATGGGCCGTCAGATGGGCATGATGGGCGGCCAGATGAACATGATGCGCGGCCAAAATGGGCATGATGGGTGCGCCCATGATGAACGCCCAAATGCAACAGGGGCAAATGCAGCAGGGGCAAGGGGGCGGCGGCGGTGGTGGCATGTGCATGGGACAAATGGGCGGCGGCATGGGTTCGAACAACGGCAACCTGTCCGCCAACCAAATGGGCTTTTCAAGAGGCCCCGGCGCGCAGACGCCGGGCGGTATTTACGCGCAAGTCTTGCCCTCGGGTAGTTCCAGCCAGGGATCGGCCGGCTCGGGCACCCGGCGCGGCCAAACGCTGCAGCAAAGCGTGCTGGCCACCTACGATACCAACGCCAGCGGCAAACTCGAAGGCGCCGAACTGGCTGCGACCCAAGCCGCGGCCACCCAGCGACGGCATCGCAGCCGCAATTGAAGCCGGACCCAACGCCGGCCGCAGTTATTCGGCCAGTGTTATCTGGCCGCCGGAGTCGGCGGTGGCGACAGCGCGGGGCCGTTGGCGGCCGGCGGATCGGGCGGGGCCACCGGCGGAGGATTAGCGGGCAAGCCACCGGGTGCCGCCAGGGGCAGCGGCACCTGCTCGCCCGCGTTCATGAGCACCGGCACTTGCTCCTGGACCGGCGGCAAGCTCCGCTCCAGGTTTGCCAGCTCGAGCAGGTCTTCGACTTGCACCACGTTCAGCAGATCGGTGACGGCGACCCACTGGTTGCCCAGTGAGAGTAGATAGCTCCCGATGGCGGTCGAATACGTCTGCTGCGCAATCACGACGTCGCCGAAGCCCACTCGGTCGGGCTGCTGCTGATGGCGTTCGAAGGTGCCGCGATACGCACGGGCCTGGTCCGGCAGAATCTGGGCGCGATAAAACTCCAGCACCGCGCGGTTGTCCATATAGCGCTCGAAGGCATCGGCCAGCGTCACGGTCAGATCGTTGCGCACGCGCGGGACCTGTTGCGTGGCTTTGATCAGCAAGCCTTCGGCCTGCATGATGCCGCCGCGGTTGCGGTCGAAGAAGGGCATCGGCATGCCGACTTGCACATTGAAGCTCGCGCCCGGCGAGTTCAAC
>DATCFX010001065.1:0-2569 GCA_036509275.1 Pirellulales bacterium
GGTCGGCATGCACGTCGGCACGCTGCGCCACCTGCGGACCGCGTGGTGGTACGCGCTGCTCTTGCCGATCGCCTTTACGTTGCCGGCGGCGCTGGCCTGCCACGCGGTGTGGCAACGCTCGCGGGGCGCGGTCGCCTGGAAGGGCCGCCGATACGAAACTGCCAAGCCCGCCGCACGGCAGCCGGCCGCCGTCAAATAAGGTGCGAACCCGGCGATGGACTTCACCCCGCATTTTGATTCCGAGCTGGACACGGCCGATCGGCCGGCGGCGCCTGGCGGCGGCGCGGCGTGGCCGCTATGGCTGGGCCTGGCCGCCGTGGCGGTTTATCTGCTCCGCTACGTGCTCTTGCCCTTTGTGTTGGCCGCCGGGTTGGCGTTTGTCTGCTTTCCCGCGCGGAACTGGCTGGTGCGGCGGCTGCGATTTCCGCGCGTGCTGGCCTGCGCCGTCACGGTCGGCGCGATCGCGCTCGTGCTGGCCGGCTTTGGCTATCTGGCCGTCAGCCAGTTGGCTCATGACGTCGGGCAATGCGCGCAACACGCGCCGGACATGATCGAGCAAGTAGCGCGCTGGGGCTTGGGCGGCGATGAGAAAACCGTGCTGGGCCACCAGCTCACGCCGCAGAATGTTCGCCAGCACGTGCTGGCAACGGCTGGCAGCCTGCTGCCGGCGCAGCACGTCGAGCAATGGGTGGGCGTGGGCGCTGGCAGCCTGTTGGGCGTGTTCCTGGTTTGCGTGCTGCTGTTTTACTTTCTGCTGTCGGGGCCGCGGCTGGTGCAAGGCATGCTATGGTTGCTGCCGCCGTCGAAGCGGGCGACCGGCCAAACCTTTGTGCAGGAGTTGAGCCCGATCCTGGCGCATTACGTGCGCGGCGTGTTGTGCGTGTTCATTTACACGGCGATTGCCGCCTGGATCGGCCTGGCGCTGGTGCTGCGCCTGCCGCACGCGCCGCTACTGGCCGTCGTGATGGCCGCGCTGGAACTGATTCCGGTCGTGGGGCCGATTAGCGCGGCGCTCATCGTGGGCCTGGTAGCCGTCGGCCAGGGCAGCCTGTGGCAAGTGGTCGCGGCCGGCGTGTTCTGCCTGGTGCTGCGATTGTCCATCGACCAGTTCGTCGGACCGCTCGTGCTGGGCCGCGCCGTGACGCTGCACCCGGTGACCATCATCTTCGCCTTTTTGGTCGGCGGCACTATGTGGGGCCTGCTGGGCGTGATCCTGGCCGTGCCGGCGGCCGCCGTTATCAAGCTGGCCGTGGCGCATGCCCACGGCGAAGAGCCGCACTGAAGCTCGCCGGCAAATTATCGGCAAGCTGGCGCTTGCCGCTCGCCATGTGGGCTGGCTGCTACTTATTCGCCGCTTGCGGATTGGCCGCGGCAGGCTGCCGCGGCGGGCGGCCCAGCATGACCCCGGCCTGGCCCAGCAGCACCTCGTACTTGGCGACCATCTCGGGGCCGCTCAAGTTGGGACTGTACGTCCGGGTGCTCTTGAGCAGCGACTCGGCCTGCCCGGCTTTGAGCACGCGGGCGTCCTTCTGCTTCGCCTGCCGGGCTTCCTCGAGCAGGCAGAAGGACGCGTTGTAGACCACCTCGAAATACTCGGCCGGCTTTTTGCGCATCCGCTGCAACATGGTCCGCAGCTCCGTCCATTGGGCTACGGCATCGGGAAAGTGCTTGGGCTCGCTCTCGCTCCAACCTTGCAGGATTCGCCCGCGCTCCATGCGCGGTTCCAAGGCACGGGGGTTGTCGGCAATCAGCTTGTCGACCTGTTTGAGCGCCTCTTCGTACTTCTTTTCGCTGCGGAGAATGCCGATCAACTGCGCACGCACCCCAGGCAGCGCGGCGAGCACGTTGGAACCGCCCGCGGCCGCCGCCGGATCCTGGGCCATATCGAGGGCGTGCTGGTACAGCTCGCGGGCCTTGTCATTGAGGCCCAACTCCACGCAGGTGTTGCCCACCAACACCAGGCCGACGAGACCCAACTGCTTGCGCTTGGCCAGGGGCTCGACCATTTTGCCCAGCAATTGCTTGTTGGCGGTCACGGCGGCTTTGGCGGCTGCCAAAGTTTTGGCGTCCGCGTTGGCCTGGATCAGCTTGGCTTCGGCCTGCTTCCAGTTGTTTTTGACGGTCGAAACAAACTTGAGCAGCACGTTGTTGACCTGCGGGACGTCTTCGCCGACTTTCAGCAGCAGGTCCGCCACGCCTTCGGCCTTGGTCATTTCGGCGGTGGCGATGTAGGCGCGCACGCTGTCGGTGCAGGCGCGGAGCGTAAACTTGTCGAGACTCTTGGGCTTATCCTTTTGCATGCCGGCAATGATCGGGTCCAGCAGCGGCACGGCCAGCGCCGGCTCGTTGCCGTCGAGATAAACTTCGGCCAGCAGCAGCGACGTGTCGGGCACGCCCTTATCGGGCGCTCCGCCGGCGGCCTGTCTCTTGCTCGCAGAGTCAAGCGAGGCGGTCAACTCGTGGACGATCTTCTGCCGATCGGAGGCCAGCGCCGTCTGGTCGGCGCCGGCGGACTGACGCTGGCCGAGATACACAATCCAGCGCGTCATGCCCGCCAGGTACAGGGCCG
>DATCFX010001066.1:0-1856 GCA_036509275.1 Pirellulales bacterium
CGTCGGCATCTCGTTCTTGTTCGACGGTTCGGGGCGGATGCAGGGCTGGCATGACAAGGCGGCTCACACCCTCGTGATCTCGACTAAGTAAGGAACTCCAAACCGCACGAGCGAGCGGCAGCGAAGGGCCCGGACGGTTCGCCGTCCGGGCCTTTTCGTTTGTCGCACACGCAAGCCACCCGACCGTCCGCCCGACAGATCGTCGACTTCGCATCCCGTGTGGTCGTAACTGTGCCCGATTCGCCCGTTTTCAACAGCCACACGGGATGCGAAGTTGCCGCGCCCCCAGCCTTCGCAGCCCTGGGTATACCTCAAACCCGCCGTGCAGGTGCACTGCACGCTGCGAAGTTGCGGGACGGCGGGGTGCCGGGGTGGCAGCGGCCGCTGCACAACGAAGGGCCCGGACGGCGAACCGTCCGGGCCCTTTCGTTTGTTGCCGCGCTAGACGGTCGGGGTCTCGCTCGACCCCGCTGCGGGCGGGTAGTCCGATGCCGGCGGGTAGCTCGGTGCGGCACCCTGCGGCGGGTAGGGAGCAGCTGGCGGAACGACGCCGCCGGTTGCTGCGCCGCCGGGCTTGTTCATCGCGGTCTGGTCCCAGGCGATCTTCTCGCCCGAGGCTTTGAAGTTGAGGAACGCGCCGACGATGACAGCGATCGCGAGGATGAACAACACCCAGGCGCCCCACATCAAGCCCACATCAGTCGCGCTGGGGTATGAGATGCCGCGAATGAGCAGGAGCAAGAACCCGAGCGTCGCTAGACCTGCCACGAGCACGTTAGGCCCAACCGGCAATGCTGGCAGTGAGGCGTTGCCGAAGACCCGGGCAGCGACGATCCCGACGGCAATGATGATCAACAAAACGCCGAGGAAGCCATAGCTGTGCCACGCGGTGTAGTGACCACCGCCGAAGCCGCGGACGGTTGGCCCTGTGTAACCGTAGAACGGGGCGAAGAACGACAGCAGCAAAAAGAGAATGCCTGCGCCGAGAATCACTTGGTCGTTGCGCTTGATCTGCTTCACATCGAAGCCGGGCATTGCCCATCCTCCTCGAGACTTCACGACACGTTTGTGCCGTGCAAATAGGCATCCACTACACCGACGGCTGCGCCGGCATTGCAAATAACGAGCCAACAGTGATGTATGCGGGGCCTGGAAGCAAGACTTGACACACTCCGAGGTGCGCAATACTGCCGGTACCAAGAAGAGCCGACTCGGGCCGCGCTGATACACCCGAGACAGGGGAAATTCCGTGTCGACACCATCCGAGCCGCCGGTTGATCCGTGGGCGGTACCGCTACCAGTTGCTGCCCCAGCGCCTGGCCCGCCACTCCCATACGGCCCGCCACCGCCGTACGATCCGCCGCCGGGAAACCCGCACTACGGGCCGCCACCCGGATACCCGCAGTACGGCCCATCGCCGCAGTACGGTCCGCAGTACGGCCCGCCGGCCGGGTACGCCGGCTACGGCCTTCCGCCGCAGCCACAGATGCGGCGAACCTTCCGCCCTCTCGACGGCGGCGTTATTGCGTTGGCGGGCGCGGCGTTCGTTGCGTCATTCCTGCCCTACGTCGGGCTGTCCTTGAAGTTCGCTGGTCTTGGCGCGTTCAACTACACGACAAATGCGTGGCACAGCTTTGCGATCGTCGGGTTGCTGGCGCTATTCGCCGCTGGCGCAGCAACGATCGTCGGCGTTTTCGCCAGCACCATTCCAGCTCAGCGCGTGGGTTTCGGAATCGCGGCCGCCAGCGCCGCAGCACTGGGAACATTGCTCGTTCTGGTGCGCGGATTGAGCTACGGGCTGGGCGTAAAGCTGCAATGGGGTGGCTGGGTGTTGATTCTTGTGGGCGCGGCCCAAA
>DATCFX010001067.1:0-1298 GCA_036509275.1 Pirellulales bacterium
GATCGTGGCGTGGTTGAGCGTGGCCTGCGCCAGCACGAACTTGTAGGGGCCGCCCAGATCGGCGAGGCTGCCGCCGAGCAGCCGCGTCCACGACAATGGCCGCGCGTGTCCGGCGATCGCATCGGCCATCGCCCGGTGGAACCCGGCCAGCGCGGCTCGATAGGGTGAGAGATCGACCTGACCCTGCTGCAACCCTTTGCCCAACAATGCCAGCGCGGCGAACAGCCCGCGCGCGCTCGGGTCCCGGGCCAGCTGTCCCAGAAAGGGCTGAGCGTCGATCGTGCGCTCGAGCAGCGCCTCGAGTTGCTTCTGATCGAGGAACAGCAGACCCTCTCGGTTCAGAAAGGCCGAGGAATCGGGACGGGTGACCGAGCGGAAATGCAGGTGATCGGCGGCCAGCGCCTTGGCCAGGCCAGCCGCAGTAGCCTCGGCCTCTTCCGGCTCCCTGGCATCGATCACTGCGACCAGGAGGTCGTTGAATTGCGGGAAATCGGCGCTGAACGCCAGCTGGCGCTGCCGCCAGGGCAGGCTCGCGGCAAACATCTTGTCGGTGTCGGTGCTGATGCCGAGGTGATGCGTGGCATAAAAGCCGGCAAACCCCGCGACTGCGAGGGCGCAGGCAAAGACCAGCACCGCATGGCGCCGGCAGCAATTGACCAAGCCGACGAGCAAGCGCTGAACTAGCATCCGCTAACGAAGCTCGTGTTTGAATACGCGGCAACTGCGTGGTTGCCGCCGTCAACGCGCCTGACGGCGAAATCGGCCCGGAGCGACCGTCTCGGGGATCCCCGGTGGCTAGGCGATAGTCGGTTGGGGTGATAGTCGGTTGGTGCCGGCAAGGCTACCGCAAAATGACCGCGCGCCGCCACGCAGATGCCGGGCTGCGTGATCTGCTTGCGGTGATCACCCCTTTGGGCTATCTGATTCGTTCTATCGGCGATTAATTTGATGTGCGATTGGAACAAAACGATCATCCCGGTGGTCGTAATGGAGTGCTCCGATCTCGCTTATCGTCATCGGTTGACGAGCGTGCACGGGGCCGGCGCCGAGCTGAGCAAACCGAGCGAGCAGCGTGACAATGACGCGGCAATCCCCCGCCCCGGCCGATCCGGTGCTCCCGGCGCCGGACACGAAAAGATGGTCTCCCGGTCGCAAGGCGGCGATCATCGCCGCAATCCGCTCGGGCGCAATCAGCCGCGGGGAGGCGTGCGCGCGCTACCTGCTCTCGGCCGAAGAGATTACCGGCTGGGAGACGGCGTTTGATCGAAACGGCGTGCCCGGTCTGAGGACGACACGCC
>DATCFX010001068.1:0-13183 GCA_036509275.1 Pirellulales bacterium
TTTGTCCGCCGCGCGGCGGTAACGGCGGCGCCCGTAAGCGGCATGAGTTTGAATTCGCTGACCGCCGGTGTCCGGTTCTTGCAGCACAACAGAATCCTACTGGCGGCCATGACGCTCGATATGTTCGCCGTGCTGCTGGGCGGGGCGGTGACCCTGTTGCCGGTGTTCGCCGAAAAGATTTTGCACGTCGGGGCCACCGGCTTCGGCTGGATGCGGGCGGCGCCGGCAGTGGGCGCCCTGGCTACGTCTCTGTGGCTGGCGCATCGCCCGCCGGTCCAGCATGCAGGCCGCGATTTGCTGCTGGCGGTAGCCGGTTTCGGTGCGGTAACGATCGCTTTCGGCCTGTCGCACTCGTTCGTGTTTTCGCTGGTCATGCTGCTGCTGAGCGGGGCGCTGGACATGATTAGCGTGGTGATTCGCCACACGCTGGTGCAACTGCTCACGCCCGACTCAATGCGTGGCCGCGTGTCGGCCGTCAACAGCATGTTCATCGGCGCCTCGAACGAGCCGGGCGGTTTCGAGTCGGGCCTGGTGGCCTACTGGGCCGGCTCGGTGTTTTCCGTGGTCAGCGGCGGAATCGGCACACTCGTGGTCGTGGCCCTGGTGGCCTGGCAATTTCCGCGATTACGGCGCTACGGCCGGCTGGACGGCGCGGCGCTCGAGGATCCCGCCGAGGCGTAGGCGACCTGGCGGCTTGTCTCCTGCGACGAAAAGCGTCAGAATTTCGGGAATCCAACCCAACCGGGAGCGACCATGAAAATCCAAATCGTGTTTTACAGCATGTTCGGCCACGTGCATCAATTGGCCGAAGCCGTGGCGGCCGGGGCGAAGGAAGTCGCCGGGGCCGAGGTAAGCCTGTACCAGGTGGCCGAGCTGGTGCCGGAGGCCGCCTTGCAGCGCAGCGGAGCGAAGGCCGCGCGCGATGCTTTTGCGCATGTGCCGCTGGCGCAGCCGGCCCAGTTGGCCGAGGCCGACGCCATTATCTTTGGCACGCCGACACGCTTCGGCAACATGTGCGCGCAGATGCGCAATTTTCTCGATCAAACCGGCCAGATTTGGGCCGCCGGTGGGCTGGTGGGCAAAGTCGGCAGTGTGTTCGCCAGCACGGGCACGCAGCACGGCGGCCAGGAAACCACGATCACCAGCTTTCATTCCACGCTGCTGCACCACGGCATGATTATCGTCGGCGTGCCGTACAGCGAACCGCGGCTGTCGAACATGCAAGAGATCACCGGCGGCACGCCCTACGGGGCCACGACCATGGCCGGCGCCGACGGCAAGCGGCAGCCCAGCGAAAACGAATTGGCCATCGCCCGTTTCCAAGGCCGGCACGTGGCCCAGATCACCGCCCGGCTCGTCGGCCAGGGCAAATAATCCGGGGCTGAAAGAGCAGGGGGGCGCTGGCCGCCACCGGGTGCTACAATTGAAGCGGAGGCGAGTAGCTTCAATTATGGAACTCGACGACGAAGTTTGCCTCTGCTTCCATGTCACGAAGCGGAAGCTGCTGAATTACATTCGCGTGGAAAAGCCGCGCCGAGCCGGCCAGTTGGCCGATTGCTTCGGGGCGGGCACTGGCTGCGGTTGGTGCCGCACCTACTTGCGCCGCATGTTCGCCGAGCGCAACGCTCCGGCCGCCGCGCCCGACATCGATCCCCAGCAACACGCCCAAGGCCGCTCCGCCTACGTCCGCTCCGGCGGCGGCACGCCCCCGCCCGGCGCCACGCCGATCGAAGGCTGAACAAGCCCCGTAGCGGAATTCGTGAGAATCCCGTGCGAGAAAGTAGCGGAATTCGTGAGAATTCCGTGGCTGGAGATCGATTCGTTCGCTGCCGGAAGTCTCACGACTTCCGCTACATAATTGCGTCCTGTTTGCGCATTCGGCAGAAGAAAGAGCGCAAAGCCGTAGCGGAATTCGTGAGAATTCCGAGCGCTCACAGGTTGCGAAAGCGCAGGCCGCGTGCGCGCTGTCAACAAGCGCTGCCGGAAGTCTCACGACTTCCGCTACCTTTCGAGCACGTAGGAAATGGTCATGAGTCCCACGCAGCGAGACTACCTACGCCGCTTGCCTGCGAGGCATTACCAAGGTCGCGCGTTTATGCACTGGTCGATGACCATTGAGAAACGCAAAACGGGCTGGCTGACATCGAGCCTCCACGAAAAACTCCGCGAGATTCTGGTGCATGCCACGTTCCGTTATGGCATGTGCTGTCCGCTCTACTGCTGCATGCCCGATCATATCCACATGCTTTGGGTCGGCATTCGCGAGCGCTGCGACCAGCGAAACGCAGCGAGATTCGTCCGCGAGCAACTCAACATCCAGTTGGTGCGGCTGGGCGTCGAGCTGCAGAAGCAAGCGTACGACCACGTTTTGGGCGACGAAGATCGTCAGGAAACTACCTTCGCAACGGTCGCAGAATACATTGCCCGCGACCCGGAGCGGGCTCAATTGGTGCCCGAAGGAAGTTTCCGAGATTACCCATACACGGGCTGTCTGGTGCCTGGATATCCCGCTCTATCTCCATGGCAGGATGGTTTTTGGGATCTTTTTTGGCGATTATATGTGCGGTTGCGTGAGAGCGACTTATTCGCCAACGAGCCTGTCCAAGCCGGCAACTGATTCGCCGCGCCGTAGCGGAATTCGTGAGAATTCCGTGGCTGGTGATCGATTCGTGCGTCATCGGAAGTCTCACGACTTCCGCTACAGCCCAGGCTTCCACGCTGAGTAGCGGAATTCGTGAGAATTCCGTGGCTGGAGATCGATTCGTGCGTCATCGGAAGTCTCACGACTTCCGCTACAGCGCATCGGGCAGTTGATGCCCGAGCTTTTCGCGCTTGGTGGCCAGATAACGCGCGTTGTGCTCGTTCATGGGCGGCGTGATCGGCACCTGGTCGACGACTTGCAGATCAAAACCGCCGTAGATGAAGGCGTCGGTCTTCTTGGGATTGTTCGTCAACAGCCGCACCTTCGACAGGCCCAGGTCCTTGAGCAACTGGATGCCGACGCCGTAGTCGCGCGTGTCGGCCTTGTAGCCCAGGGCCAGGTTGGCCTCGACCGTGTCGAGCCCCTCGTCTTGCAAATGATAGGCCTTGAGCTTTTCGGTCAGGCCGATGCCGCGGCCTTCCTGCGGCAGATACACGAGCACGCCCGCGCCCTCGTTGCCGATCATCTGCATGGCCATGTGCAGTTGATCGCCGCAATCGCAGCGGAGCGAGGCCAGCAGGTCGCCGGTAAAACACGACGAGTGCAGCCGCACCAGCGGGGCTTCGGCCTGGTGCAGGTCGCCCATGACCAGCACGATCGGCTCCTGCAATTCGTACTTCACGCCGTACGCGATGACCTTGAACTGACCGTACCGGGTCGGCAGTTCGGCTTCGGCCAGCCGGTGTACCAGCTTTTCGCTGCGGCGGCGGTGGCGAATCAACTCTTCGATGGTGATGATTTGCAGCTTGTGCTCGGCGGCGATGGCGAACAGCCGGGTGCGGTCGGCCCGATCGCCGCGCTGGTCGAGAATTTCGCACAGCACGCCGGCCGGCGTCATCTCGGCCAGCCGGGCCAGGTCCACGGTGGCCTCCGTATGGCCGGCCCGCCGCAGCACGCCGCCTTCTTTGGCGATCAAGGGAAACAAGTGCCCCGGCCGCACAAAATCGGCCGGCTGGCTGTCCGGATCGACGATGGCCAGGATCGTGGCCGCCCGCTCCTGGGCCGTGATGCCCGTGCGGCTGGTGCGATGATCGACGGGAATGGTGAAGGTAGTGCCCAGCGGGGCCGTGTTGGTTTCGACCATGGGGTGCAGCTTGAGCCGCTCGCAGACTTCCGGCAGGATCGGCATGCAAAGCTGGCCGCGGCCGTGCGTGATCATGAAGTTGACGATTTCGGGCGTGACCCGCTGGGCCGAGCAGACGAAATCGCCCTCATTTTCCCGGTCTTCGGCATCGACCACGATAATGATTTCGCCGCGGGCAAACGCCGCCACGGCCTGTTCGACACTCGAAAATCGCTGATCGTGAACCATGAGGACCCTTCGACGAAAGCACTTCGAATCCCACCGGCGGCAGGATCTCTATGGCGACGGCACCACTGCGCTGCCATATTGTGATTATAGAGCAGGGCCCGCCATCCGTCAGGGAGGTGACGGGCTGTTTTGCCCGGCCAGCCGTCCTTCGCAGCAACGGGACGGGCAAGAAGCGCTCGCTTTAAAGGCCCAAATCAAAAAGCGACAGCATGGTAGCCTGGTCGTCCCTACGCTGGCGGTCCATTCCGTGCGCGATGCTCACGGTCATGAGCTTGGCGTGCGCCGCCGCGTCGGCTCACGCGCAGGTCGGGGCGTCTGCGGAAGCGCGGATCAAAAAACTCGGCGGAACGCTCTCAAGGTATCATGACACATTTCGGGCGCCCGGTTCGTTTTGCGGTGGTACGGGACCCGTGGTCCCAGGAAATCTTGGATTGGACCTGCACTCAACGCAGGTGACAAACGACGACCTGGCGTCGCTCCGGGAAATTCCAGACCTGGAGGAACTGAACCTCGCCTCGACCGCAATCGATGATGACGGCGTGCGGCACCTGGCCCAGTTGTCCAAGTTGACCGCCCTCGCCTTGGCAGGAACGCGCATCACGGACAACGGGCTGGCGCGCCTGTCCTCGCTGACAAGGCTCCGCCGCCTGTACCTGGACGACACCGCCGTGACGCTCGAGGGCGTAGACCGCTTGAAAAAGCAGATTCCGGCCCTTCGCGTCTTTAGCATCCAACCTCGGCTCGGGAGGCTTCGACCAACGGTCGAGTTCGGCCAGCTAATTATTGCCGCAGAGCAGACAGTCCGCGGCGCGCTGGCGCCATTCGCCGCTGCGGGGCGAACAGCAAATATCCGTGAGGTCTTCGCCCGAGGTTTAACGCTGGCCGCTGGCGATATCGAGCGGGTCGCCCAGCTTCCTTCCCTGCGGCGGCTAACGCTTCACGGCGTCGGATTCAGCGCCGAGCGTCTGGAACCGCTTGCCCAAGCCACCGCTTTGGAAGAACTCGACTTGAGCCATTCACCGCTGACGGATCCGGATGTCGCGCCCATTGCGAAGCTTGTTCGTCTCCGCCGGCTGCGCCTCGGCGATTGCCGGCTCGGAAACGCGGGGGTCGAGCAGTTGCGCCCATTGACCAACGTTGAATTGCTGGATCTGTCGGGGAACAACATCACCGATCGCGGATTGGCCATCCTCGCGCAAATGCCACGCCTTGAATCTTTGAACGTGAACCGCACTGGCATCACGCGCGAAGTCCTTCGGCAAATCCGGCTCGGACCTCTGAAGGAGTTCAGCCTTCCGCGAGGCTTGAGGGCTTCCGATTTCAAATATCTCCAGCAGCTAACGAAGCTAGAAAGCATCGACCTCGGTCGAGACGCGGTTTCGGGCGGCACGGACGAGGCGCTCAAAAATCTCGCAAATTGTAAGCATCTAAAACAATTAAATCTTTCTTTTTCGGACGTTACGGACGCTGGAATGCAAACCGTTGCGCGATTCCGCGACCTGGAGAAGATCGCAATTGTGAACACTCAAATCACTGACGACGGACTTTCGGCGCTAGAACAACTACCCAATCTAGAGCTTATTTACGCTTCGGACACGGCAATCGGTGACGCCGGGCTGGTCCATCTCGCGCGGCTCCCTAAACTTGAGACGCTGAACCTCGCGCACACGCGCGTCACCGATGCCGGCTTGATCCATTTACGCGGGATGAAAAGCCTCCGCACGGTTCGGGTGCCGTGCGGTGGATACGGAAGATATGCGTTTTTTGTTAGAAGCGAACTGCCGGAACTTACGATCTCCGGTGACTGACGTGCGGCGGGGCGCCAGCGACTGTGACCGGTCGGCATGGACTGGCCCTGCTGATAGCGTCAGTTGATTCCGGGGTGTGCGGCCAAACTTTCATGCTTGAGCGCGAAGAATACATCGAACAGGCCTATTTCTTCCGCGCGCTGAATGAGCGCATGCGGCAGAATATGGCCACGCAAGACCTGCTGGTGGCCCTGCGCGACGAGGTGCTGTCGACGACCAAGCTGACGATGGCGCTGGATTTTCTGGCCAGCGAATTGAAACTCAGCGGCGGCTTCGCGCCGGCCATGGCGCGGCTGGCCCATTATTTCACGCCGTTTCAGACGTTTGTCATCGGCGAGGCCGAAAGCGAGCAGGGCCGGTTTGATTTTCGCGTGGCGCTCGAGATCCTGGAGCGCGACGCCCGCTACCGGGCCGAAGGTGCTAGCCCGCAGGGCATGTTCCTGTTTCAGTTCGAATCGCTGTGCCGCAACCGACTGGGCTACGATCGCGGGCTGGAGGCCATCAGCCGCGACCCGCTGTTCGACGCGGCCTGGAGCGAGTGGATCCTGACGGTCCGCCGCCAGGTCGGGCTGGTCGATTTTGCCGATTTGATTTACGTCCGCAGCCAGCACTACGTCAACCAGCGGCGGCGGCAGCAACTGGATCTCGACGGGCCGGAAAAGCCGGTGCTGTTCGGCGAAAAAGAAGGCAAGATCGCCTTGGCCAATCGCCAGAAGGATCCGCTCTGGCTGTTTGCCGCCCTGGAGCGGCACTTGAATTATCCGACCGTGCCCAAGCCGCGACCGGTGGACGAGGCCAAGAACCTGCTACCGGGCATCATTCGCCGGCTGGAACGGGTCGAAAGCCGGCTGAAGTTGCTGGAAGAAGAGCAGAAGGGGGGCATCGACCTGGCACGCTTCTATCAGCCGCCAGCGGGCCCGTGACGCACGGCCGAGCAGACGATTTCTGCCAACTGATCGAGCAGCTTCGTCCAGCCCTCGCGGGTGCGGCCGGCATACGCGGTCCAGACCTTCGCGTGCTCCAGTTGCAGTTCGCAGCCGGCCTCGGCGGGGTCAATCTCGATGGTCACGACCGTTTCATCGGACGACATCCCGTCGATGCCCCAGGTGAACACCAGCCGCTTGGGCCGGTCGATTTCTCGATACGCGAGGGCTAGCCGTACTTGCAGAATGCAGGCAAGATAACTGAGGGTGCCTTGGAGCGGCAAGGCTTGCGGAACGAACTTAAGATCGACCGAAAAATAACTCGCGACTTCCCGGCCCTCTCACGCTAACTTCTCCCGCAAGGGAAGAGAGGTTGCGGAGAAGTTATGATTCGGTCGATCCTTCCGGAATTGCACTGGCGAGGGATCGGATGCCACCACCGCAGCTTGAATTCGGCGGCACGCAGCAGTTTTCCGTCCCGCCGGAGCGGATCTTCAACTTTCTGACCGATCTCGAGGCCGTGGCGTCGCTGATTCCCGATCTGCAATCGTCCCAGCGCACCGGCCCCCGGACGCTGGAATGCGTGGTGCGGCCGGGCTTCTCGTTTCTGCGCGGCACGCTCAAGCTGCGGATCGAAGTCGGCAACCTCGAACCGCCGAAACGGGCCACGATGTTCGTCACGGCCCAGGGCATCGGCGTGACGCTGCGCATCGAGTCGCAACTCGATATCGAACCGACTGTCGACGGCTCGCAATTAACCTGGACGGCCCGCATCACTGATCAAAAGGGCCTCGTGGCCAGCCTCAGCCCCGCGCTGCTGCGCGCCGCCGCCGACCAGGTGATCCGGCACGCCTGGGAAAAGGTGGGAGAAAGAATGCGGAATACAGATTGATGAATGCGGAATGATGAATGATGAATGGGGAGCAGGCAGGACCGAGTCCGCCCAATCTCTGTCCCTTATTCATCATTCATCATTCATACTTCCGCATTTCCTACCCGAACAGCCCCGGGATCACATTGCCTTGGCGCACGATCATCACGGGGCGGCCGGTGTTGGTATGGTATTCCTTGTGGTAGTCGATGCCCAGGGCGTGATAGAACGACGCGGCCATCTGGTCGGGCGTGATGGCTTCGCCGGCCGGGCCCATGCCGTTGGAATCACTGGCACCGATCACCTGGCCGCCGCGCACACCGCCGCCGGCCATGAGCACGAACATGGCCCGCGGCCAATGGTCGCGGCCCCCGCGGGCATTGATCTTGGGCGTGCGGCCGAATTCGCCGGCAACGATCACCATCGTGCTATCCAGCAGCCCACGCTCGTAGAGCGTGGTCAACAGGGCGCTGAGAGCGCCATCCAATTCCGGCAGCGACTTTTCTCGCAGGGACGAGAAAATGTCCTGGTGCATGTCCCAGCGGTTGCTGTTGACGGTCACGAAGCGCACGCCGGAGGCCACCAGCCGACAGGCAAGCAAGCAGCTTTGGCCCATTTCCGACTCGCCGAAGCGCTCGGCCACGTCGCGCGGTTCGCGCGACACGTCGAACGCCTCGCGCGAGCGCTTCGAGCTGATCATGCTGTAGGCCCGCTCGGAGAATTCGTCCATGCCGCCCAGCACGTTGATCTTTTGCTCGTAGCCGCGGAACGCCGTGTCGACGCTGGCCAGCAGCTTTTGCCGCCGGTTCACGTCGTCCAGCGTCAGATCGCCGTCCAAGGCCAACCCGCGCACGACAAACGGGCTGCCGAACTTCGGGCTGGTGTTGGTATTGAACGGCCCGTATTGAATGCCTAGAAAACCGCCGGCTTGCGGCGTATTGGGCACGGCCACAAACGGCGGCAACTCGGCCGGCGACTGCAATTCCTTGCTGACCACCGCGCCCAGGCCGGGATACTCCAGCGAGGGCAGGGGGCGGTTGCCCGTGTTGAGATACTTGGTCCCCAGGTCGTGGGCGGCCAGGGTGTGGCTCACGCCGCGTAGAATGGTGAACTTATCGGCCACAGTCGCCAGCTTGGGCAGGCACTCGCAGAACTCGACGCCCGGCACGTTGGTCTTGATCGGCTTCAGTTCGCCGCGCATCGCGCTGTCGCCGTCCGGCTTCATGTCGAAGGTATCGAGATGCGTGGGGCCGCCGCCCAGGCGGATGTAAATGGCCGACTGTGCCTTGGCCGGCTGGAGCTGCCCGGCGGCGGCTTGGCGCAAAAAGCCGGCCAGGTTCAGGCCGGTGCCGCTGGCCAGGCCGGCGCCCAAAGCGCCGACGCGCAAAAAGTCCCGCCGCTTGATGCCGTCGCAGAATGCGTTGCGAGCCATGATGAGTCCGGCTCCTTTCCTGGGATTGAGTTGCTGACGATTCTCGTAGGGTGGGCCGTGCCCACCATATGGATCAACAAAAGGCCGTTAGTGTGCGACGACGAATTCCTTGCTACTGACCACTGACCACTGACCACTGACAACGGATCCCGCGCACTCGTTAGTGGTTGATGACGAATTCTTTAGTATTGATCAGTGCCCAGAGCAGGTCGCGCAGGCCGCCGGCCCGATGACCGTTATCGGCCAGGTATTGCAGGGCGTTGGCCAGTTCCTCGCTGCCGGGCGGCCGGCTCAGCGTGCGCAAATAGGCTTGTTGCACCAGGCCGCTTTCGGCGCCCGCCTCCAGCGTCGCGGTCTTCCAAGCATCGCCGGTCGACCGCTTGTCACTGGCTTGTTGGCGCTTGCGGGCTTCCATTTTGCGTGCCGACTCCTTGGCCGTTTGCAGTTCTTTGCGCAGCTTGTCGGCGGTTCGTTTTTCGCCCTGTTTCTTGGCCTTCGCCAGCCGGCGCTCGAGCTCGCGGATGCGATCGCTCGTTACCTCTGGGCTGCTGGCAGCCGTGCGCTCGACGGCTGGGCGACTGGCGCGGGCGCTGAGCGTCTGGGCCAGCCAGCCGTCGGGGCGATCGATCATTTTCAAGGCTTCGCTGTCGTTGCGCAAGAAGACCGTTTGCAACAGCGTGGGATCGTTCGAGCGTTCGCAGTCGCAGGTCGTTTCGCGCCGCGGCTTGCCGAACACGCTCACCGCGTAGCCCACCTTGGACCGCGCGGCCGGTTGCGTGTAGCCGCGCATGATGCCGATCGAACGCAGGCCGATGGGATCCTGGTTGAGCTGCGCAAGCTCCGCGCTGCCGGCGGTGGCAAACACCACCGCGTCGTAAACGACTTCGGCCGGCAGCCGCCGCGGCACGGCATGGCTGAAGTTGCGGGCGTCGTTTTCGCTCGTGGCGTTGGGCTTCCAACTCAGTTGGTACGTGCGGCTGCCGGCGATCGTGCGGTGCAGCCACTTGAGGTCGTAGCCGTGGACCGCGAACTCGCGGCTCAGCCAGTCCAACAACTCGCGGTTGCTCGGCGGATTGGCCAGGTTCATGTCGTCGGGCGGTTCGACAATGCCGACGCTGAAGTAGGCGGACCACACCCGGTTGACGATCGCCCGGGCGAAATACGGATTGTCGTCCTGGCGCAGCCAATCCATCAGCGGCTGGCGCGGATCGGAGTAATGGTCGGCGATGACTTCTTCGCCGCCCAGCACCTTGGGCGTGATGACGCGGCCGGCCTCGACGCGGCGCTTCTTGTCTTTTTTCTGGCCCTTGGCCCTGCCCTCGCTGCCTTTGCCGGGCGGGGTGATGTACAGCTCGCGCAGCGGGGCGGGCTTGCCTTCGCTCACGGCTTTGGCAATTGCTTTTCGCTGCTCTTTGGCTCCGCCCTTGGTCTTGTAACCCAGCGATGCGAGCATCCGCTTGTATTCCGGCTGGTCCTCGCCAGAAATGCCGAACTTCACGCGGTCGAAAAAGGCCGTGAAGTGCTTGAAATCTTCCTGGCTCCATTGATCGAACGGATGCTTGTGGCACTCGGCACATTGCAACCGCACGCCGAGGAAGGCGTAGCTGAAGCTCAGGGCCTTTTCGTTCGACGTGCGCATATTGGTGCGCGACCAGTAGTGCGGCATCGTTTCGCGGAGCGAATAGTCGGCCGGATGGTCTGTGCGCAGATACTCGCTCAGCTTGGTGGCGTATTGCAGGTAGCTTTGGTCCGCCGTGCGGCTCACGGCCAGCACCAGCCCCTCGACAATCTGGTCGTAGGGCATGTTTTCGGTCAGCCGCCGGTAGACCCACCGATACCACTGCTCCGCATATTCGGGCCGCGCGGTTTGCTCCGGCATGCTCCGCTCGTTGTTGCCAGTCAGATCGCACAACCGCGTGCTCCACCAGGCGGCGTACGCCGGCCGCGACAGCAGCTCGTCGACTTTGCGCGCCCGCTTGTCGGCCGAAGGATCGGCCAAAAACGCCTGCACCTCGGCTGGCGGCGGCAGCGTGCCGGTGATGTCGAAGCTCACACGCCGCAGAAACTCGGCATCGGTACACAAGTCCGAGGGCACGATGCCGAGCTTTCGTAGTTTGTTCACGACCAACTCGTCGATCTTCGTCGGCGTGGGCACCGCCGGATAACGCGGACCGACCGAATCGCTCACCGGCAGCAGCACGGGCACGGGCACGACGCCATTGTCATAAAAGGCCACGATGTGCGTGTCGCCGCGGCCGACCACCGTGATCCGGCCCGTCTCGTCCACTTTGGCCACCGACTCGTCGTTGGTCTGAAAACGGCACAAAGGCGTCACGTCCTCGCGCGTGCCGTCGGACCACAGGCTCACGACCCGCAGTTGAGCGGTCTGGCCGGCCTTTTCGAACACCAACTCGGCGGGCGAAACGTCCATCCGCACGAAATGCGGATCGTGCTGCGGGTCCACGCTGGGCGCTCCCGCCTCGACCCAGCGCAGCAGCAACCGATATTGCCAGCTATCGACGTCCATCCGCTTCCCGCCGCCGTGCTCATCCTCATCGGCTGACGTGGGCTTGGCGAGCATCAGGCTGGCCCGCGGATGCTTGAGATCGGTGCGGGGTTCGTCCCCCTCGCACAGCGCCTTGTGATCGGCGTCGAAATCGTAGCCGAACAGCGAGAGCCGAAAGCCGCCCTGGCCCTGGAACGACCCATGGCACGCGCGGCCGTTACAGCCCAGGCGCCCCATCAACGGCAGCACGTGCCGCTGAAAGCTCGGGACTTCAGCGCCCGCAGTCGTGCCCGACGCCGCTGGCCCCGTGGCCGACGCGAAGCGTTCGCTCGCCGGAGGCATGACCTCGGCCGCCGCGGCTCCCGCGGCCATGATGCTCAACACCAGCAATGCCAATGCGTACTTCATCCTTGTCACCTTCGGCTGGTTACGTTATTTCGCAGTTTGTGCGGTCGAAATATTCGCTAGGTTGGGGTCCAAGCCCACGGGTTGCAGCCCGTGGGTTCCGCTCCCTTACGGTCGCGGCCCGCTGGGCTGATCGTTTGTCGCGCGCTTGCCTTGCGACTTGCGTTTCACCAGCGGCCGCGATCGCGATGCTTCGCTCAACAGTTTGACCATCCTCTGTTCGATGCGCTCTTGCTCGTGCTGCTCCAAGTCGTCGCGATCGGCCTTCAGTTCGGCCAGGCGTTGCTCCATCCGCTGCTGTTCGACGGCCAGCAACTGCTTGCGCAGGTCGATCTGCTCGGCCACGGCTTGGCGCAACTGGTCTTCCACGGCCGGCTCGGGCGACATCGTCAAGCGGGCCAGCAACACCTGGATCCGCGAGTTCACCTTCCACAAGCCCAACTCCAGCGGATACCGCTGGGGCTGGCGCTCTTCCAGTTGCGCCAGCCGCTCGCTGGATTTGAACAAGTCGCGAATCGCACGCTGGTACTGGCCCGGATCGCTGCTCTTGAGCTGCTCGAGCAGCTCGGCCAGCTCTGGATGATTGGTGCGTACAAAGGTCATGGCCGCCGCCTCGCGCTCGCCGGTAAAGCCGGGGAGTTTTTTCCCTTTGCCCCGGGCCGGCTTCTGGGCGCCCGCCGCTGTTTTGCTCTCCGGCGACTTGCCGGGCGGCGAGTCCTGCTCGCGACCCGTCACCGAGCAGACTGCCGCCAATAGAATTGTCAACGACAGCCAAATAGTTACGCGGCTGAACGAAAAAATCCCGCGGTCGGTAAAAACCCTGCGGTCCGAAAATTTAGTTCTCGTCATGCATGGCCTCCGCATCGGCCACCGCCGCCAACAGCCAACTCGGAGCGGCCGCCACCTGGTCGTCGCTCGCCGCGGCCAAATCGTGTTCGGCGTTTTCATCGACGACGGCTGCCGGGCCGCCAATCAACGAATCATCCGGCACTGGCACTTCGGCCTGCGTCTGCGCCCATGCCAGCGCCAACTCACCTTTCGCCGCATTGGCTCTCACCACATTGGCTTTCACCACACTGCCGCCGACCACATTGCCGCCGACCACATTGCCGCCGGCCGCCACTTGGGGCGCAACCGACGGCGCGACTGCGGGCGCCGGCCACCAGGCCTGAAACGCCATGACCGTGGCCAGGCAAGCCGCCGCACCCACGGCAACCCAGCCCAG
>DATCFX010001069.1:0-2182 GCA_036509275.1 Pirellulales bacterium
CGCCGGTGAAATCGCCGATGCCCGCGGCGCGACCCAGCAACAAATCATGGAATTGGCGGTCGGATGAACGCGGGGCCCGTGGAACCAGCGAGTTCGTCAGCCGCCCGACGGTGGCGCGACTGGCTGCTGAGCGAATACGGCATGGCGCTGGTGCTGGTGGCGCTGGCCGCGTTCTTTACGATCGTCACCTGGCGCGAGCAGGGAGCCAGCGGTCCGGCCGCTGCACGCGAGTTGGCCGGCACGATCGCCAACGCCAGTGCCGAGGGGCACAACCGCGTGGTAATCGTCGTCCGCGGCACGCCGGCCGAACGGGCTTGGGCCGAAACGCTGCGCCGCGATCTGGCCGGCCAGGGGCTCGAGGTCGTGGCCAGCCTGGCAGGCGATCCGCAGCAAGTCGGCCGGGAATTGACGCGGCTGGTGAAGTCCGGCGCCGCGATCGATTACATCGCGTGCAGCTCCGCGACGTTTCATTGGGGCGTATTCGACCGCCTGGCGGCCGAGCATTCGAAGCTGCGCGAAGCGACAATCGTCGAGCCGGCCGCCGTGCGCGGATCGAGTTTTCTCACCGCCGCCAATCTGCTCAATATCGCCAACCAGGTGGCGATCATCGCCATCGTGGCCATCGGCATGACGCTGGTGATTATCACTGGCGGAATCGATTTATCGGTCGGCAGCCTGATCGCGCTCTCGGCCGTGGTGACCACGCTGGCGGCGCGCGATCTGGCCGGCGGCACGGCCGCGTCGAACTTCGGCCTGGTCGCCTGCTCGCTGGCCGGCATCGGCTTGTGCGCCCTGGTCGGCGCGTTCTCGGGCATGATGGTCGCGCGGTTCCAGGTGCCGGCGTTCATCACCACGCTGGCGATGATGGGCATTGCCAGCGGCGTGGCCTACCGCATTTCGCAGGGGCAATCGATCGACCAGGTGCCGGAGCGTTTTGTAGCGCTGGGAGGCGGCCTCGGCCCATTGGGGCTGCCCAATGCCGTGCTGCTGATGTTTGGCTTGTACGTTGCCGCCCACGTGCTGATGACGCGCAGCGTGTTCGGCCGGCACGTGTATGCGGTGGGGGGCAATGCCGAGGCGGCCCGGCTGTCGGGCGTGCCGGTGCGGCGCGTGCTGGTGTGGGTCTATCTGCTGGGCGGCGCACTGGCCGGTTTGGGGGGCGTGGTGATGGCTTCGCAATTGAAGAGCGGCGCGCCGACCTACGGCCAGATGTACGAGCTGCACGTGATTACGGCAGTCGTGGTGGGCGGCACGTCGCTGGCCGGCGGCGAGGGCCGCATCTTCGGCACGTTGGTCGGCGCCTTTATCATCGCCGTGATCCAAAACGGCATGAATCTCACCGGCATCGAAAGCTACACGCAAAAGATCGTGCTAGGCGCCGTGATTCTCGCCGCCGTCCTGCTCGATCAACTCAAGCAGCGTGCGCGGGGGTAGGCCGCATCGAACACAGAACGCTTTAACCGCGGGCTTCAGCCCGCGATAACGCCGCGCCACCGGCCGGCCAATTCGGCGGCGACCGCGCGATCAGCGGCGAGCGGGCCATGCCCGACGTCAGCTCAGCCACCAGTCACAGGACACAAGCACTTCGGGGGATGCGGGCGAACTGGCCGATTGCCCGCGGCTTCCTAACCGATGGCATGTGCGATTCCTTGATCGTTCGAAGGTAGCCGGCACGTTTATGTGCCGGTTTAGGTGCGGCTGAAAAATGCTGCGAAATTTCGGTGCGGTCAGCGGCTGGCCGGGGTTTAATACCTAGTGAGGTGCCGTTGGTTGGCGGTTGCGGCGGGCGGACTGCCGGGACTCTGCCTCTTGCCCATTGAATCAAGGAGACATCGCATGCCGCGGTTTTTGTGGATGGTGGCCTTGGCCACGACGCTCTTGGCCTGCCGGCCGACTCTGGCCCCAGCGGCCGCCGGCGACGATGATTCGAACAAGCGCGAGGTGCAGAAGCTCGAAAATCAGATGGAACAATTGCAGGCGCAAATCCGCGTGTTGCAATCGCGGCTCGACAAGTCGGCCGCTTCGCCTTCCGAGACGCGCACCGCCGATCGGCAGCCGGAACGCCGCGATGGCAACCGCGGCCACAAAGGGCCGCCCGCTCCGCCCCCTCCCGGTGATCGCGGTCCCCGCGACGCCGACCACCGCGATGGCGGTCATCGCGAGCATGGGCAGCGAGATCACG
>DATCFX010001070.1:0-15771 GCA_036509275.1 Pirellulales bacterium
GGGCGATTACTTGGGCCAGTTGCGCCGCTGGCGGGCGTCCTTCCCGCGTGAGCAGATTTACGTCGGCTTTTTCGAACAATTGGTATCGCAACCGCAGCAACTGCTCGGCGAGGTCTTCGAGTTTCTGGGCGTCGAGCCGCCCGAGGGCGAACAGTCGGCGGTGGACGAGCGCGTCAACGAAGGCCTGGCCGTGGCCTCTTCCGAGTCGCTGCTGCGCACGCTCAGGCAGGTTTATGCGGGCCGCACGCGGCAACTGGCCGATTATCTGCACGGCGAATTCCAGGCGACGATTCCCGACGCCTGGAGCAACACGCTGGGCGACGCGAGCTTCGACGGGCCGGACTTAGCCGGCCCCATGCGAGTCGCGGCGGAGCATGAATTCGACGACGAGTTTCTCATCGACGTGATGCAATTCGAGCAGCATCCCGTGCAGCCGCTCAGCTTCACCGAAAACTATTTTGGCTACAACTTGTTTTTGCACCGGCGGCGGGTCTATGCCTTGGCCGGCCATTTGACCTCGGAGTTTCTGGGCACCGCGCGAGCTTCGGAGTTGGAGGCCGCCCAACGCAGCGGTCATTGCCTGTGCGCCGAAAGCGTCGTCCAGGTGAAGGATCGCATCGTCCACGTGCTGCTCGAGCGCCCGATCCTCACCGACGAAGGATCGAACGAAAAATAACTTCGTTTTTCTCAGCCCCTCACCCTGCCCTCTCCCGCAAGGGGCGAGGGGTTTTGCGGAGAAGTTATTTTTCGTTCGATCCGTAGCGCGGGATTTGGTCGCCACGCAAGCGGAATTCGCGCCGATTCCACAACTGCTGCCGGGGGCTGGAGGTTTGCTGGCTGCTACGCCAGAATAGGCCTTTTCGCGAGTGGCGAATTCCGGCCTTGAGAACCCCCTGCGATGGCGCTGCCCCGCGTGCTGATCCTGCGAGCCCCCGGCACCAACTGCGACCAGGAGACCGCCTTTGCCTTCTCCCTGGCCGGCGCCCAGCCCGAGACGCTGCACGTCAACCGCCTGCTGGAGAATCCACGCCAGTTCGCGCACTACCAGATCCTCTGCATTCCCGGCGGATTCAGCTATGGCGACGACCTGGGCGCCGGCCGGATCCTGGCCAGCCAGATGCGCGGGCACCTGGTGCGCGAACTCGAGCAGTTCAAAGCCGACGGCAAACTGATCCTGGGCATCTGCAACGGGTTCCAGGTGCTGGTCCGCTCCGGCGTGCTGCTGGCCGACCAGCCCGGCGGCCCGGGCCAGGACCCGACGCCGGCCGCCACGCTCACGCTAAACGACTGCGGCCGTTTCCAAGACCGCTGGGTGCAATTGCAAGTTACCAGTTCCCGCTGCGTGTTCTTCTCGGGCATTGAGCGGATGTACTTGCCGGTGGCCCATGCCGAGGGCAAATTCGTGTCCCGCGACGCGGCCCTGTTGGCCCAACTCCGCTCGGCCGATCAGATCGCCCTGCGGTACCAGTCGCTCGATGGCGGCGCGCCGGCGGCCGGGCGCTATCCCGACAACCCCAACGGCGCGGTGGACGACGTGGCCGCCGTCTGCGACGAAACCGGCCGCGTGTGCGGCCTGATGCCGCATCCCGAGCGCTACGTCGACCGCACCCAGCATCCCCGCTGGACACGCGGCGAAGGCCGCGACCCCGGCGGCGGCCTGCGGGTCTTTCAAAACGCGGTGGCGTACTTCCGGTAAACTACAGGTATGGAGTTGCCGGCAGGGCAAGCACGAATCGTTCGTACCGGCTGGCCAACTTCACTTCCTGTCACCAAGAGAACCGGAGGATCACCATGGCCACCGTGACCATTGAAGAAGCCCAGGCCAGGCTGCCGGAGTTGATCGAGCATTTGGCGACTGGAGAGGAACTCGTAATTACGCGAAACCAGCAACCGATTGCCCGCCTGCTGGCCGGGGGAAAGCCAACCCGAAAGCCGCGCACGCCGGGCAGCGCAAAAGGAATGCTCACCATTTTGGCCGAGGACGATGAGCATCTGCGGGATTTTGCGGAGTATATGAAATGAGGCTGCTGCTCGATACGCATTCTTTTCTCTGGTTTATACTCGACAATCCGCGCTTAAGTTCCGCGGCGAGAAATCTCGTTGAAGAAGCCGCGAACGAGATCCACGTCAGCCCGGCGAGCTACTGGGAAATCGCGATCAAGATCAAGCTCGGCAAGTATGCGCTGCACCAACCGTATCAGCAGTTCGTGGAAACACAGATTGCAGTTAATGACTTCCGCATCGTGCCGATCGAACCCAAGCATACGGCATTACTCACAACGATGCCGCTGCACCACAAAGACCCGTTCGACCGGCTAATCCTCGCTCAAGCCCTCGCCGAAGACATTCCCATCATCGGGATCGATCCCCAGTTCGATGCCTATGGCGTGAAAAGATTGTGGTAACGCAGCAGTTCCAACTCCGGACACATCGTCAACAACGCCTGGAACTTCGCTTGAACGTTTTGCTGACCGCGACGCAACTGCACGAGGGCGTCCGCCGGTTGGCCGGCGAGATCAATGCGTTTTACGGGCAACAGCCGCTAGTGATCGTGGGCGTGATGACCGGCAGCCTGGTGTTGGTGGCCGATTTGATCCGGCAACTCGAAATGCCGCTGCGCGTCGGCGTGGTGCAGGCCCGCAGCTACCGAGGCAATGCCACCGTGCCCGGCGAATTGACCGTGCATGCGGAGCTGCTGCCGGAATTGGCCGGCCGGCACGTACTGGTTGTCGACGATATCTTCGACACCGGCCAGACGCTGGCGGCGCTGCTAGAGCAATTTGACCGGCTCGGGCCGGCCAGCGTGCGCTCGGCCGTGCTGCTGCGAAAGCTCGGCCGGCAACGCGTGGCCATCGCCCCCGACCACGTGGGCTTCGAAATCCCCGATGCGTTCGTCGTGGGCTACGGGCTCGACTATCGCGACGAATATCGCAATCTGCCGTTTGTGGCGATTTTGGACCCGGCCACGCTGGACGAGGAGTCGCCGCGGTGACGCCTCCGCGAGTCGTGCTCGTGACGCGCCGCTTTTGGCCGTTGTTCGGCGGGCCCGAAGTGATGATGGCGCGCCTGGCGGCGGGCCTCGAGCGCAGCGGCGTCCGCACGACGGTGGTCACTGCCAAATGGCAGCAGGATTGGCCGGATGAGTTCGAGCATCACGGCGCGCGAGTCGTCAGGCTCGAACCGCCGGGGGCCCGCTGGTGGGCAGCCGCGGCATATATCGCCCGGCTCCGCCGCTGGCTGCTGGCCAACCGCGCGAGCTTCGACGTGGCTTATGTCTCCGGCCTGCGGCACGAAGCCTATGCAACGCTGTTGGCCGGCAGGCGGGCCGGTTTTCCAGTCATTTTGCGGGCCGAGCAGGCCGGCTTGAGTGGCGATTGCCGCTGGCAGCTCGACGCCCGATTCGGACGCACGATCAAGCAGTTGTGCCGCCGGGCGGCCGCCATCGTCGTGCCCACGCCGCTGGTCGAGCGCGAGGTGATTGCCGCCGGGTACCCGCGTGAACGGATCCGCGCAATTCCGCTGGGCGTGCCGGAGTTGCCTTGTCCGGAGCCCGATGCCCGGCTCGAGGCGCGTCGCGCGTTGGCTGCCAGCCAGCGCCGGCTGGCGGTGCCGGATGCGGCGCCGCTGGCGGTATTCGCCGGCCGATTGGTCGAAAGCAAAGGCTTGCTGGACTTGATCGAGGCCTGGCCGGCCGTGCTCCAGCGCGTGCCGGCAGCCCATTTGTGGCTGGTGGGAGAAGGGCCGCAGGCCGCGCGTCTGGCGGCCGAAATCGAGCGGCGGGTCCTGGCGTCGCGTGTGACGCTGGCCGGGGCGTTTGACGACGTGGAAGATTGCCTCTGCGCGGCCGATTTGTTCGTCGTCGCCGCGCGCGACGATGGCGGTGTGCTGGCCCTGCTAGAAGCCATGTCGCTGGGACTACCTGTCGTCGCCACCGATACTGCGGCCCATCGGGCGGTGATCGAAAATGGCCAGCACGGCCGGCTCGTGCCAATCGGCCAGCCACGCGCCCTGGCCGACGCAATTGCCGATCTCTGCTGCCCCAGCGACGAAGCAACCAGGCTCGGCCGAGAGGCCCGGCAGCGGGTCACGCGCGAGTTCTCTTTCGACCGCTGCCTCGATCGGCATCTCGCGCTGCTGGCCGAAGTCCACGCACGATCCACCGCAGCCACGCAAGCAGCCCCGGTACCATGAAGCGCGTCTTGTTTGTCCTGCCGGCCGGCGAACCGTCCTGGGCCATGAACCAGGCTCGGCTGCTGCTGCCGCACCTGCTGGCCGCCGGCTATGAGGTCCACGCCTGTACGTTGGGCGCCCGCGCGAAACTCTGCTTTGGCGATCAAGTGCCGTACACGCCGATCGCAGGCCGCGGGCCGTTGGATCCGGTGGCTTGGCTGGCCTTGCGACGCCATATCCACCGCCTGGCTCCGCAATTGGTGCATGCCTGGCTGCCGACTCACGAGCCGCGCTGGCGGCTGCTGCCGCTGACAGCTCGACGGGTGCCATGGCTCATTAGCCAATCGGGTCTCAAAAAAGGGGACGGGGGTTGTTTTCAAAAACGGCTCCCGTACCTTTTTTGCGGAACCGTGCGCGAGACGGTATCGCACCCGGGGGCTTATGCGTTGGCTTTGGCCGGCGGACTGCCGGAGATGAAGGTGCAGTTGCTCGCCAGCGGCGTGGCCACCGCCACCGAGCCCGCGCAGCCGCGTGCCGAGTGGCTCGAAACGTGCGGCCTGCCGCCCGATGCTCGCGTAGTGGGAGCCGTGGGACGTTTGCAGAACGGCGGGCGGTGGAAAGATCTGATTTGGGCCACCGACATGCTCAAATTCATCCGCGACGACGTGCATCTGCTGATTTGCGGCACCGGCCCTCAGCGGCAACGGCTGGAGCGTTTTCGCAAGTTGGTGAGAATCGAGGACAAAGTCCATTTTCTCGCGGCGCGCGACGATCTGGCCGATTGGCTGCCGCACTTGGACGTCTTCTGGTCGGGCCGGGACGACAATGGCCAGCCGCTGGCGCTGCTGATGGCGATGGCCGCCGGCGTGCCGGCGATCGCCAGCCGACTGGCCGGCGCCGAGCAGGTCATCGAGCATGGCCAGAACGGTTTTTTGGTGCCGGTGGGCGATCGAGCGGGCATTGCCCGGCTGACGCGCAAGTTGCTCGACGGACCGGCGGATGCCCGTGCGCTGGGCCAGCGTGGGCAGCAGCACGTCGCGGCGTGTTTTTCAGTCCAGCGGATGGCGGACGCGTTCCTGAGACTGTACGGCGCGCTCGTTGCGTAGCGCGGGTAGCGGAATTCGTGCGAATTCCGAATCGGTGCCGCTTGCCGCGTCGGAAATCTCACGACTTCCGCTAGGACCGACCGAAAAATAACTTCCGTTTTTCCTGGCCCCTCACCCGGCCCTCTCCCGCAAGGGGAGAGGTGTTGCGGAGAAGTTATTTTTCGGTCGATCCCTACGGCGTACTGCAGGCCCGGCGAGCCGAGCCGGGCGGGCCTTGTGTCGAGCGTCGGCCCTCGGTCCCGCTCGGCTCGCGGGACCTACGGTCGCAGCCCGGGGGGGGTGCATGGCCTCTTTAGCCGGCTCCGTCTGACCGGTACACTGATCGACGGCAATCTTCGACGTCTGACTCTTGGGGACTCGCAGCATGGAAAGCGTGTTGGCGGTGGTACTGGCCGGCGGCAAAGGCTCTCGCCTGGAACCGCTGACGCGCGATCGAGCGAAGCCGGCGGTGCCCTTTGGCGGCGCTTATCGCATTATCGATTTCACGCTTTCCAACTGCCTCAACAGCGGGATTCGCAAGATCCTGGTGCTCACGCAGTACAAGGCGATGAGTCTCGACCGGCACATTAACCTCGGCTGGCGCCACTACCTGTGCCGCGAACTGGGCGAGTTCATCGACATCGTGCCGCCGCAGCAGCGCATCGACGAGCATTGGTATCAAGGCACGGCCGATGCGGTTTACCAGAATATCTACACGCTGGAAAAAGAGCGGCCCGAATACGTCGTGATCCTGGCCGGCGACCACATCTACAAGATGGATTACCTCAAGCTGATCGAGGAGCACAAGCGGAACGGGGCCGACCTGACCATCGGCGCGCTGCGCGTGAGCGTGCAGGAAGCCACGCAGTTTGGCGTCATGCAGGTAGACGCCGAGGGCCGCGTGCTGGGCTTCGAAGAAAAACTGGCCCAGCCCAAGACCATTCCCGGCGACGACCAGCACTGCCTGGCCTCGATGGGCATCTACGTGTTCACGGCCCGCTTCCTGTTCGAACAGTTGTGCATGGACGCCACGCGCGGCGACAGCGCACACGACTTTGGCCACAATATCATTCCGACGATCATCAACACGCACCGGGTGTACGTGTTCCCTTTTCGCGACGAAAACCGCAAGAGCGACGCCTACTGGCGCGACGTGGGGACGCTGGACGCTTATTTTGCGGCCAACATGGACCTCGTGGCAGTCGATCCGCTGCTGAACATGTACGACGGGCATTGGCCGATCCGCACCTATCTGCCGACCTATCCGCCACCGAAATTCGTGTTCGCCGAGCACAACACCGGCGGCCGGCGCGGCGAGGCCTTGGACAGCATTGTCTGCGGCGGCTCGATCGTCTCCGGCGGGCACATCGAGCGCTCGATCCTGGGCTTTGGCGTCCGCGTCAACAGTTTCGCCCGGGTCGAAGACTCGATCGTCTTCGAGGGGGTCGACATCGGCCGCCATGCGCAGATTCGCCGTACGATCATCGACAAGGGGGTACACATTCCGGCGGGTACGCAGATTGGCTACGATAACGACCACTATCGGGCCCGCGGCTTTACGGTCACCGAAGAGGGCGTGGTGGTGATTGCCAAGGCCGAAGGCGTAGAACATTTTATTGATGCCGAGCCGATGTACCGCTAAGGTGAGCGGTAGGTCCCACGAGCCGCGACCGTTAGTGAGCGGCTCGTTCCTAGAACCGAATCGTTTCTGATCCTCAGTTCTTACGCGGTGGTTTCATGGTTGCGGTTGGCCGTCTGAAACAGTTTGTGATCGTGTTGCTCTCGGTCCTCGTGGCCGGCTGCGGCCAAGGTGCCTACGAAGCGCGGATGAACACGACGGTCAGGCAGCTCGAGCATGAAGCAAAGTTCAAAGCCCTGCAACTCGCCCCGGTGCCCATTCCGGGCACGCCGTACATGATCCGGCTGCCCAGCGCCTTCTTCGGCAATACCGGGGCGATCTACACGCTCGATTCGCCGAATCCAATTACGGGCGACTACCCGATTCCGCCGCAGATGCTGCAGCCCCCGTTCATGACGATCCCGGGCGTGAAGGTGCTGTACCAGGCCGCGTTGCAGGACGATGCCGGTGTTCAGATGCCGTGTTTCTGCTACATCGCGTCGATCGAGCGCGGGCAGGAACCGACCGGAATTGAAACTCCGGCCGCCGAGGCCCCGCCGGCTGACGAGAACAAACCGGCAGACGAAAATAAACCCGCGGACGAAAATAAACCCGCGGACGAAGCGAAACCTGCTGAAGACAAAAAGCCAGCCGACGACGCCAAGCCGGCCGAAGAACAAAAGCCCGAAGACGCGGCGTCCGGCGACGAAAAAAAACCTGCCGACGAAGAAAAGAAAGCGGACGGCGGGGAAGAAAAAAAGCAGGATGGGAAAACAGAGTCTGGCCAGAAGCCGGCGGCCAAACCACCGAAGCGCATCCCGCTGGACGTGCAATTGGCGGCCGCGGTGAACAAGGCTTTCAAAAGCGAAAAGCCGATCCAGTGGGAAACGGTCGAGTGCGCGACGCCCCAAGATCCGGCCGTGCGCATCCAGTGGCGGCGGCTGGCGGCCGAAGGCAAACAGGTGTTCAAGTATGTGAACTTGGATGTCCAGTACGAGCAGTCAGGCCCGTTCGAACTGTATTTGTTCCAGTCTCCCGACCAGGCAATGACCGTAATCATGGCCTGGCGCGTGTCCGATTCGCTCCGCTCGAAGGTCCCCCTCGACGATTGGGCTCAGCGTACCGCCGGCACGATCACAGGATTCTGAGTGCGGAGTGATGAGTGCAGAGTGATGAGTGACGGACGGTAAACGTCTGCGTCTTTACTCTGCACTCATCGCTCTGCACTCTGCACTCCCCCCTTCCTTCCGCTGCTAGCACCGCCTGCGCTCGTTTCGCCAGACTCGCATGGCGTCGAACGGCCCCCAGCGGCATAATGTGGCCCGCGCCCGCTGTGCCCTTGATTTTTTTGGGGGGGCTCGCAGGGATTTGTGGCCCGCACAAGAGAGAGGGAGTTCTCAAACATGTCCGCACGTCTCACCGCGTTGTTCGTTGGGCTGTCACTCGCCGCAGTCTTTTGCTCGCGTCCCGCGCTGGGCGATCCGCCGGCCGCTGCTAATGGCCTGGCCGCCGGCGACAAGGACTCGGCTGCCGACCAGGACCAGGCTGCCGATACCAGCGCCGGCGAAAATGCCGGCCAGCAGGACCTGGACCACGCGGTCGAGACTAAGCTCGCGGCCGATGGCCCGCATGAATTGGCCGAAGTGATCGCGCTCTGCGAGCGGGCCTTGGACAAGGGCCTGGACCATGCCAACGCCGAGTTTGCCGAAAAGTTACTGGCCTCGGCCCTGTTCCAGCGCGGCCAGATGATTACGGAGGTGATTTTTGGCCCGCCGCAGCCCGATCCGCGCTGGCCGCAATTGCGGCAGTTGGCTTTAGAGGATCTGTCTCGTTCGATCAAGCACGTGTCCGATCAGCCACAGGCGTACATGCTCATCGGCCGGTTGGAATCGCTGCCCGGGGGCGACGCGCGGCGGGCCCTGCACGCGATCGAAAACGCCATCCGCACCGCCGGCGAAGAAGATGCCGAATTGAAGTTTGATGCGCTGATGCTACACGCGGGCATGGCCGACGATCCGCAAGCCCGGCTGAAGGATCTAAACGCGGCCACGAAGCTCAATCCCCAGGATCCCATGCCGCTGCGGCTGCGCGGCTCGCTCAAGCTGTCGATGGGCAAGCGCGACGAGGCCCTGGCCGATTTCGATGCCGCCATCAAGCTGGATCCCAAGAACGCGGCCACTTACGAGATTCGCGGCATGGCGCTGGCCCTGCTCAAGCGGATGGACGAAGCCCGCGATAGTTATGCGCATGCCGTCGAATTGGCGCCCAAGTCACCGGCCCTGCTGTTGCAGCGGGCACAGGTGAATTATCTCACCGAAAAGTTCGACGATGCGGTCGCCGACGTCACGCAAGCGCTCAAGCTGGATCCCGACAACCCGGCAGCGCTGCTCTTGCGGGCGCAGGCCTTGGCTCGCTCGGACAGGCCCATCACGGCCCTGGCCGACGTGGATCGCGTGCTCGCGCGGCAGCCGAACTTGCCGGCGGCGCTGCGGACGCGGGCCGTGATCCTGGCGGCCGAAGGCAAGGTCGACGAGGCCATCCGGGATTTGACCCGCGTTTATAAGCAGGAACCGGACGATGCGGAGGCTGCCTTTCAGTTGGCCATGCTCTACCGCAACCAGAAGAATTTCACCAAGGCGCTGGAATTGATCAACGCCGCCATCGACACCGATCCGAAAAACTGGTTCGTGTTCTACGGCCGCGCCGATTTGTACCTGAGCATGGGCAAGCACCACGAGGCACTGGCCGACTATGCGGAAGCCTACAAACAGCGCCCGGAAGACAGCGGCCTGCTGAACAACTACGCCTGGCTGCTGGCCACCACGCCGGACGAAAAGCTCCGCGACGGCAAGCGGGCTATCGAGTTGGCTACCCAGGCCTGCAAGCTGACCGACTACAAGGCCTCGCACATTCTCAGCACGCTGGCCGCCGGCTACGCCGAGACGGGCGACTTCGAAACGGCGCGAAAGTGGTCGAAGAAGTCGATGGAGGTGGCCGGCAAAGACAGCATCCGCGAGCAACTCAAGAAGGAATTTGCCAGCTACGAAGCCGGCAAGCCTTGGCGCGAGCTGCTGCACGAGGACGTGCTCGTGACCCAAGTGCCCGGCAACAGCCCGCAAAAGGCCAAGTCCAGCAAGGAAGCCGCCAAGCCGGCCACCGAGCCGAACACGGTCCGCTAAAGCCGTACTTCAAACGTCAGCACCGGAATCCATAAGAATTCCAGCAAGTTCGCAACGTCCGGAAGTCTCACAACTTCCGTTGCGAACGTTCACGACCGCGCGAAGCGCACTGCCCCGGGTGAGGTGATCGGCAGCAGGGCGGCCAGGGTGTCGCGGGGCTGGACGGCAGGCTGTACACGCAGCAGAAGCACGAGCCCGGCCGAGTGGGCGCGGACCGGCTCGCAAATTTCGCCTAGCGGATCGACGATCTGTCCGAGCGTCTGACCCGGCGACACCACGTCGCCCAAGGCCACGGCCGGTTCGAAAAAACCGGCCACGGCCGCCGGGTACTGCACTTGCAAATGCCCGCTGGAGTCCCGGTCGTCTTCGACCAGGTAGCGCACGCCGTCGCATGGCGCTGGTCCCGCGTACATTCCGAGCGCCGTACAGACTTGCAAACAGCCGGCTACGCACGCTTCGACCGCCGATGGATCACAGCCGCCGCCACCGCCGTGCTCCACGTAAATCGCCGGCACGCCCGCATCGCGAGCCACCGACAGCGAGCGGCCCTCGAGCCGGGCGGTCGTTCCCCAGACAATCGGCAGGTTAAAGGCCCGGGCCATCAACCGCTGGCGCTCGAGCACCACCGCGCTGGCGTGCAGCGTGTATCCGGCCAGCGGCAGGATGCGCAAGGCCGCGCCGCCGGTGTGCAGGTCGATATAGAAATCGGCCGCACGGATCAGCCGGCTCAAGGCGGCCGCTGTCCGCTCGGTGATCGAACCGTCGTCGCGGCCAGGGCAGGTTCTCGCCAGATCGAGACCATCCTCGGCCGAGCGCGTGCCGCGGGCAAACGCAGCTTCGTTCACCACCGGCACCAGCGTGACGCGGCCGCTCAAGCGGGCCGGATCGATGCAGCCGGCCAATTGGCGCACGGCCGCCATCGGCTCGAATTCGTCGCCGTGTACGCCGCCGGTGATCAGCAGGTGCGGGCCATCGGCGCCGGAGATGATTTTTTGACGCAACACAGGCTTTACCGTGCGTCCTTCAGCAAAAAGCCGCCATCGACGCGCAGCACGGTCCCGGTGATATAGTCGGCGTTGTCGGAAGCGAGAAAGGCGGCGGCCCGGCCAATGTCGGCCGGCGTGCCCAGTCGGCCCCACGGCAACTTCGCCCCGCCTTGGCCCACGGCTTCCTCGCCGAAGGTGGCCCGTTCGCCGGGGGTATCGATCCAGCCCGGCTCGATCACGTTGACATTGATCCGCCGCGCGAGCAATTCCACCGCCATGCTGGCCGCCAAATGGTTCAAGCCGGCCTTGGCGGCATTGTACGCGATTGCCCGGGCGTACGGCGTTTCGGCGTGTACGCTGGAGATGAATACGATCTTGCCGCCCTGGCCTTGCTCGACCATCCGGCGCGCAGCGAGCTGGCCGATATGAAAACTGGACATCAACGTGCCTTCCACGACGCGCTGAAAATCCGCCGGATCGTACGTGAGAAAATCGCCGCGGATGCTCCTGGCCACGTTGGCGACCAGAATATCGATCCGGCCGGCCGTCTCGACGGCCCTCGACATCAGCTCTTCGCAGCCTGCCCGGCTGAAAGCATCGGCCTCGATCGCCCAGCAAGAGCCGCCGAGCCCGCGCAGCTCTTCGGCCACCGCTGCCAGGTCGGGACTTCCCGGCCGATCGTTGAGCACCAGGCTCGCGCCGCAGCGCGCCAACTCGCGTGCGCAGCCCAAGCCGATGCCCCGACCGGCTCCGGTCACCAGCGCGGTTTTTCCAGCCAGCGTCGTCATCGAGCCTTCGCCATCAGGTGTCAACTCGCGGGGCGCCACTGACGCAGTCGCTGAATCCGTATTCGGCCAGCAGGTTTTGCACACACTTGCGTTTTTCGGCCAACGACAGGTCCGTGCGCCGCAGTGCCATGTGGGCCTTGTGCTCGAAGGCCCGCATCTGCACGGCGCTGGCGGCCAACCGGCCGATACACTCGGGCGGGATGCGGATCACGCCTTCGGCACCCGCGTGGATCACGTCGCCGGGATGGATCACGAGGCCGCCGACCTCGACCGGCTGATTGGCGGCGCGAAAACGCAACGGCTCGTGATGGCCGATCGTGCCGCGGCAGTAGGCGGCAAACGGCGTGGTGAGCAGCCCCTGCACGTCGCGCACGCGGCCGTTGGTGACCAGAGCGACGCAGCCCACGGAATACAAGGTCTTGGCCATGCCGTCGCCGATGACGCATTCGTGCTCGGGCCGCGAGCCGACCGTCTTGACGATCCACACTGCCGGCAGCGGGCATTTTTGCATCGCCTCGAGCTGCTGCCAAAAGACCTCGGTATCACCCTGGCCATCCGGTGTACTGCTATCCAGTTCGCAGGTGAAAGCGACGCCCACGGTCGGCCCCAGCGACGGGGTGACCGATTGAATCTCGCCGCTCAGATAAAAGCGGTACGGCGGCGTCGGATCGATATAGTCGATCGTATTGGCCAGCAGCGCGGTATCAAAGTCGCGCAGTTCTTCGAGGGTGCTGAGTGAGATCATTGGCGTTTCGGATGCAGGGGTGGCTTAAAATGCTTCGCGCAAACATGCCGCGCTCATGATGGTCGAGCGGTCACTTCGGTTTGGTGTTGGAACGGAAAAAACTGGCAATGTCTGGCTTTGCGAGCGTTCCCTGGGCAACCGACAGCACAAGCGATGCATAATCGTCTTGCCCGGCCACCAATTCAACGCCATTCAATGCAAGGAAAACGTCAGCAGCCACCGCTCCTACTCGCTTGTTGCCGTCGATGAATGGATGGTTTTGTACGAGATGATACACGTACGCCGCGGCGATCTCAAAAATATCCGCATGAAGTAGCTGCCCGCCAAACGTCGCGGCCGGCATCGCCACCGCGGATTGCAGCAGGCCCATGTCGCGTACGGCTTGCGAGCCGCCGTACCGCTGGGTTTGGTCGAGATGGATGGCGAGGATTTCCTCGAGCGACAGGAACTCGGGCTGCCCGGGCGTCATTCTGCGAGCCGCTTGAGCGTCGCGGAATACCGCTCATTGGTGGAAGCCAAAGCAGCTTCGAATCGCTCGCGTCGCTGCTCATCGCGAACTGGAGTCAAAATGAGCGATTGGCCGTCGATCGAGAGTTCAAGCGGGGTGTTGTCGTCGATGCTGAGTTGTTCGATCATCGAACGATCGATCTTCAGCACCAACTCGTCCCCCAATTTGCTCAGCTTCGTGATCATACTATAGCTCCACCACATGCGCCCGGCGAAGTAAAGACAGGTTTTCAGTGCCCGCGAGCAGAGCAATATATTCTACGCTCAATCCGGCTTCGAATCCGCAGCATGCTTGAAATGCCGGTCGGCGAAGCGGAGGTATTGGTCCCAGTCGTAGGCGGTCACGTCGTGCTTGCCGGTGCGCAGGTGATAGCCGATCAAATCGCCGACCGGATGATCGGGCGGCGGCATCTGATCCACTCCCAACCCGACGAGGCCGAATAGCCGATATACCGGGTCGGCGGCCAAGGCCGATAAGAACTCGCCGCGGGGATCGGCCCAGCGGTCTTCGGTGGCGCTGGCCACGTACACCGGCCGCGGGGCGATCAGGGCGATCAGCTCGTGCTGGTCGATCGGCAGTTGGTCTTCGTGGCCGGCATAGCGGCGATAGTTCAAGCAGAACCAATGGGGAAAGCTCGTCACCAGGTTCTCGATGCGTTCGCCGAACTGCCGCCGCGCCAAAGCGGCTCCGCCTTCGCCCGAATCGTTCGAGATAACGATCGCAAAGCGCGGATCCTGCGCACCGGCCCAGAGCGCCGTCTTGCCCAAGCGCGAATGGCCGATCAGCGCGACATGCCGGGCGTCGATGCCGGGGTCCTGCTCCAGGTAATCCAGCGCCCGGCTCAGCCCCCAGGCCCAGGCGCCGATCGCGCCCCAGGCGTCGGGAGCAAACACCGTGCTCGCGCCTTGCGGCGATAGGGCCGCGCGGACGCCTTGCTTCCAGCCTTCAGCAAAATCCGGCTCCAGGTCACCGTAGTAGACCGTGGCCAGGGCATAGCCGTGGCCGATCACCTTTTCCACTTGCCAGCGACTGGCTGCGCTGCCGCGCGAGGCCTCTGTGGCCCGATTGTCTACCACCACGCCGGCCTTGGGGTTCTTTCGCATCCAACGATCGGAAATGGCAATGTCCGGATCGTTGGCCACGGCCTGGTTGCCGCCGAAGTTTAGCCCCAAGAAGGCCGGCACCGGTGCGCTGGCCCCGTTGGGAACATACAGGAGCAGTTCCATCGACGGCCCGTCGGGCGAGCCGGTCAGATACACGGTCACCTGCTTGCGGGTCGCCCGGCCGTTTAACGCCTGCGGGTCGGTCGATCGCAATTTAAATGTCGGCCTGGTCGAGATGTCGGGAGTCCGGCCGTATTCGTTTTCTTCAAATAGCCGCAGCAACTCCGGCCGGCGAACGTTTTGCCAGGTGGAAGCGTCGCTGACGCGCTGGCCCGACTGCGTGAGCAGCGCGTCGGGCAGCTCGTATTTCGGCACCCGCGCTTCGTCGTAATTGGACACTTTCGGCTGTGCCCCGGCTTGGCCTGCGCGCCCAAAACCGCAGGCGCACAAGCCCCCACTCATCAAGATCAAGACTGCGCGACGACAGAACATCAATGACTCCTACCGCTGTTCGTCGGCCGTGGCCGGCCGGTTGCGTTGCATTTCGGCTTTGAAGTCGCCGATGCTGGGCCAGTGCATGCGCTTGTTCAGATCGACTTCGGCCACGGCGATCGTGCCCCACTGCTTGGCTTGGGCCAGTGGCTGCCCGTCGTGATTGAACACGGCCGAAATCATCCAGCCCTGCGACACGTCGGTGTACGTGCTCGAAACGATGTACACGTGGTTCTCGCACGCCCGGGCCGCGGCCAGCAGCGGGTTGCAGCCGGCCACCGGCCAGGCAATGACTTCGGCCCCGTTCAAGGTGAGCTGCCGCGCGACTTCCGGAAAGAAGCCGTCGTAGCAGATCATCATGCCGACCTTGCCGAAGCGAGTTTCGAACACCGGATACTCGTGGCCCGGCTGCACGCCCCACTCGACTTCGCCGCGCGGCAGCGTGATTTTGCGGTATTTGCCCACCAGTTCGCCATCGGGGCCAATCAATGCCGCCGTGTTGTAGACCAGCCGGCCGTCTCGCTCGTACACGCTGTCCACGATGTACATGCCGTGCTTCTTGGCCAGCCGGCCGAAATACTCGGTCGAGGGCCCGGGCACCGGCTCGGCCACTTCGGCCGGCTGCTTGCCGGTGCCATACCACGTGAGCGTCTCGGGCAGTACGAGCAGGTCGACCTTCTGTTTGGCGGCTTCGTCCACCAGCGGCTCGAACAGCCGGCAGTTGCCCATCGGCGTCTTGTCGGTGCTGACCGGCCGCACGTGGGCCATCGCCAGCCGCACCTTTCGACTGGTCGGCGCGGCGGTCGGCTCCAGCGATGGTTGCGAATACTCGACGCGGCCGGCGGCCCATTGCAAGTGCAGCTCGATGGTCGCCCGCACGGCGGCCGACGGCGCGCGGTACGTGTCGGAAATCTCGGTCCAGCCGTCAGCTTCGGCCGGCTTGTCGAGCGGATACTCGGCCTCGGCCCGCGGCGTGGGGGACTTATTGTAGCGGACCGGCGGGCCCGGCTCGTCGTGAACGACCGGCCGGCCCTTACTGTCGGACCAGAGGATCCGCACCAGGGCCGAGCGTCGCGGCACGGCCACATCCCGGGTTT
>DATCFX010001071.1:0-2839 GCA_036509275.1 Pirellulales bacterium
CCCCGATTCTCGAACGGGCTGATCCGCTCGGCCGCCACGCCTTCGGAGGCGAGAATGCGGTTGATCGCGTTCAGGAAGGCCTTGGCGCTGGCCTCGATGCTGTCGGTCGACACGCCGCGGCCGCGGTACAAGTGGCCGCCGTGCTCGACCTCGACCGTGACTTCGCCCTGCGCGTCTTTGCCTACGCTCACACTGTGGACGTTGAAGTCGCGGCACACCACGTCGATGCCCGTCACCTTTTCGATCGCCCAGAACAGGGCGTCGAACGGCCCGTCGCCGGCATTCACGTCCACCGTCACCAGTTCTTCGCCCCGTTTGAGCGTCAGCCGCACGCTGGGCACCGTGCCGCTGATGGTGATGATCCGGTAGTTGGTGATGCTCCACATCTCGGGCACGTCGCGCATGTGCTGGTCGATGAGCGCCACTAGGTCGGCGTCGTACACCTCCTTCTTCTTGTCGGCCAATTGCTTGAACTGCTCGAACACGGTTTGCAGTTGCTCGCCGGTGAGCTGATAGCCCAGCGCCTTGGTCCGATCGGCCAGCGCGGCCCGGCCGCTGTGCTTGCCCAGCACGAGATCGGTCTTCGACAGCCCCACGTCCTCGGGCCGCATGATTTCGTACGTGGTTCGCTCCTTGAGCATGCCGTCCTGGTGAATGCCGGCCTCGTGCGCAAACGCGTTGCGGCCGACGATGGCCTTGTTGCGCTGCACCTGCATGCCAGTGATGTTCGAGACCAGCCGGCTGACCGGGACCAGCCGCCGCGTGTTGATCCGCGTATCGGCCCGGAAATAATCCTGCCGGGTGCGCAGGGCCATGACGATTTCCTCGAGCGAGCAATTGCCGGCCCGCTCGCCGATGCCGTTGATCGTACACTCGATCTGCCCCGCCCCGTTCTCGACCGCCGCCAGGCTATTGGCCACGGCCAGCCCGAGGTCGTTGTGGCAATGGATGCTGATTACGGCCCGCTCGATGTTCGACACGCGCTCGCGCAGCGTGCGAATGGTCTGCCCCATCTGCGCCGGCACGGCGTAGCCGACCGTGTCGGGAATGTTCACCGTCGTCGCCCCGGCGTCGATCGCCGCGGTCACCACTTCGCAGAGAAAATCAATCTCGGTGCGGGCGGCGTCCTCGGGCGAAAACTCGACGTCGGGGCAATAGCTCGCCGCGCGGCGCACGCTGGCCACGGCCCGGCGAATGATCTCGGCCTTGTCCATCTTGAGCTTGAACTCGCGATGAATGGCGCTGGTGGCCAGAAAAACGTGGATCCGTGGCCGCTCGGCCAGCCGCAGGGCTTCCCAGGCCCGGTCGATGTCCTGCTCGTTCGAGCGGGCCAACCCGCAGATGATCGTGCCCCGCACCGCCTGGGCGATCTGCTCGACAGCCTCGAAGTCGCCCGGCGAAGCGATCGGGAAGCCGGCCTCGATCACGTCGACCCCCAACTCGGCCAGGGCCTGAGCCACCTCCAGTTTCTCGGCCATGTTCATGCTACAGCCGGGCGATTGCTCCCCATCGCGGAGCGTGGTGTCGAAAATCTTGATCGTGCGAGGCTCAGCCATTGGCGTCTCTTTTCTGAATGCTGAAGGGTCCCACGCCGTAGCGGAATTCGTGAGAATTCCGAACCGTCACCGCACCGTTCGGCGGAAGCCTCACGACTTCCGCTACCAAATCGTCGGCGGCCGTCCGCCGGGGGTCGCGGTTCATTCGGGCGCCTATTGTCATTGTATCCCACACGTCGCAGTTCGGTCTCGGCCAACAAAAAAACCCCAAGGCCTCGGCTGGCCTTAGGGTTGATCGTCACTTCCCAACAAGTAACGTACGCGTCCCCCTAAGGCCGGCCCTCGCCTAGGGCCAGTAGCAGCAGTGATAGGAGGTTCGCAATGGACATGGGCTTGCGTCGTCGCCAGCGGATCGAACGTACGTTTGGACTGTCGGAATGTACTCAAGCTCAAGACCGCCGGTCAAGCCAAAAGGTTCGCAGGCTAGCACCCGCAATTTCGCCGCGCCGTAGGTCCGGCGAGCCGAGCCGGACCAGGAGCATCCATGACGACACCCTCCACGCGCGACGGCGGCTTAGCCATTTGGCGGTGAAGCAAGAGCAGGGCGCACAGAATATCCCGGCTCAAACCAGGACCCAGGCCCGGCTCGGCTCGCCGGGCCTACTGTTTTCGCCGAGCGGTCGGGCCCCGCGGCGATGTATCGGCGCCCAAGGCCGCCTCGAGCCGTTCGAGCGTGGCCACGCTTGGCCCGTGCTTGCCCTGCTCGATCCGGTTGAGCGTTTCGGGACGAATTCCGGCACGGCGTGCCAACTCAGCTTGCGTCAGCCCGCGTGCCCGGCGCGAACGCCCGATCGATCGGGCGATGGAGACCTGCAATGCTTCGGCGGCCGGATAATTCCCTTTTTTGTCGCGCGCCGGCAGCGGTGGCTCCTGCCCTTCGGCCGCAGCCTGCAACCGCCGATACTCGCTCTCCGGCACGATCACGAAGCGCTCGCCGCCGAGCGTCACCGTCTGCGCCGCGCTCTCCACAAACGGGATTTCAATCTTCATTCGAGCGCCGCCGGCATAATGGTCACGCGGGCCATTTATGAACTATCGGCCCCATTGACAAACTTGTCAAGATTATTGACATGCCGGCGAGCCGGATCTTTGGCGAGCCGGGAGCGCCGGCGACCGGAGGCCGGAGGACGCTCGCGCAAAGGACTCCGATCGCTGACGCTCCTGGCTCGCCGAATCGTGCTTATTTCCCCGCCGCTGCCGCGATGGTCACTGTGATGGGGTTGCTGGTGACGACGGCGCGAAGGTTGCTGCCGCGGCGCTTCGGGTCGGTCTCGGTGGCGTAG
>DATCFX010001072.1:0-1545 GCA_036509275.1 Pirellulales bacterium
TACGCGAATAATCCAGCGGCCAACGCCACCGCATTTTGCGGCGGCTGGTTTCGGACCGGCGACCAAGGTTATCTCGATGGCGAAGGCTACTTATTCATCACCGGACGGCTAAAGGAATTGATCAATCGCGGCGGCGAAAAAATTGCGCCGCGCGAAATTGACGAGGTGCTGCTGGCTCATCCCGGCGTGCGGCAGGCGGTGGCGTTTGCCGTGCCGCATCCGTCGCTCGGCGAGGACATCGCGGCGGCCGTGGTGCTGAAGGCCGGCGCGACCAGCAGCGAAACAGAATTGCGCGAGTTCACCCTCGACCGGCTGCCGCAATTCAAAGTGCCCAGCCGGATCATTTTCGTGAACGACGTGCCCAAGGGGCCGACCGGAAAAATTCAACGGATTGGCCTTGCCAGCCAACTGGCAGCGGCGCTGGTGATAGCCTACGAAACGTCGGCATCCGACATGGAACGACTGGTGGCCGCCACGATTTGCCAGGTGCTGGGCCGCGAGGCCGTGGGCCGGCACGACAATTTTTTTTCGCTGGGCGGCGATTCGCTGCGCGCGACGCAGGTGCTGACCCGCCTTCAGGACGCCTTGGGATTTTCCATTCCTGTGCCGACGATTTTCCGCTGTCCGACGCCCGCGCTGCTGGCCAGCAAACTTGAGCAGATGCGGGAATCGGAAATTGACGCGCTCGCGGCAGAATTGGAAAAGCTATCGCCCGACGAAAGAGCCGGGCTGCTTGATGAACCAACCAATCCAAAGTGAATCGTGAGTGAAGGGAACGCCATCTCGAATGCGGACTCCATCGCCTTGAAGCAACGGCTGGCCAGATTGAGCGCCGACCAAAGAACGCAACTGATCCGTCGGCTCGGTGAAAATAAATCTGAAGCGGCATGTTCTCTCAAATCGCCCGCCGCCATTCCCAAAGCCAAACCCCTGCGCCTCGAGGAAAATCCGCCGGTCGCCGTTTATCCCGCGTCACCCGGCCAGCAGCGGATGTGGTTTCTCCATCATTACGCGGCGGCATCGCCGGTTTATTGCGTCCCGTCCGCTTTTCACCTCGTCGGCCCGTTGAACGTCGCGTGGCTGGAGGCGGCTTTCCGCACGGTGATCCAACGGCACGACATCCTACGCACCACCTTTGCAATGGAGAATGGCGAATTGGTTCAGCGCATCGCAGCGGTGTCCGCCTTTCAACTGCAACCAATCAATTTGGAAAAAATCGCCGTCGCCGACCGCCGCGAATCGGCTGAATGCCGCCTCGCGGAGGAGACGTGCCGACCGTTTGATCTGGCCGCCGAACTGCCGTTCCGTGCCGCGCTGGTGCGCCTGCAATCAAACGAGCACGTCTTGTTGCTGGTGTTGCACCATATTATTTCCGACGGCTGGTCGCGCGCCAATTTTTACCGCGAGCTGGCGGCGGCGTATGCCATGCTCGCCGCCCACCAACCAATGTCCGGGCGCGAGCTGCCCGTTCAATATGCCGATTTTTCTGCTTGGCAAAAGGACTGGCTGAACGGCGGCGAACTGGCGGCGCAGACCGCGTATTGG
>DATCFX010001073.1:0-1013 GCA_036509275.1 Pirellulales bacterium
CGATCGTGTTCTCCGTCGGATGGCTGATGATGCCGCCGACGTCGGCCTTGTCGTTTTCGGCGATCAGCTTTTCCTTGCCGGTTTTCAGGTTGATCTCTTTAAGCGCGCCCGTGTTGCGGCCGCGGCTGTCGCTCATGTAGAGCACGTCGCCGGCCTTGTTGAAGCCCAAGGGCGAGGTCGTCGCGGTGTCATCCTTGGGGATCTTCATAAATTCCTTCCAGCCGTCCTCGCCGCCCGGCTCGAGCAGCTCGCGGCTACCGTCGTCGGTCAGCCGCGAGGCAAACCGGACGTGGTAATCGTCGTCGGTGACGTAGCCGTCGAACCCCTGCTTGTTCTTTTCTACGAGCTTGCGCTCGCCAGTCTTGATGTTCACGCGGTAAATGTCGTGGTACTTGGCATCGCGATTGTTGAGGCCCACCAGGATTTCGGGCGGAAACCTATAGCTCACGCTTTCCACTTGGGCATTGACTTTTTCCAGCGGCGTGAGGTCCCGCTCCTTGCCGCTGGCCAGGTCCACGCAGTAGACGTGCCAGTTTTCGTCGCCGCCGACATCTTGCATATAGATGATGTGCTCGTTGGTATAGGCCCAGAAGTAAATGCGGACGCCGCGTTTCTTGTCCTTGGTCACCGGCTTGGCCTGGTCCGGATGGTCAACCGGACCGACAAACACGTTCAGCACGCCGTCCAGCGGCGCCAGGTACGCCAGCCGCTTGCCGTCGTGACTGAGTCGGGCTGCCGCCTTGTCAGGGTTGCCGAACAGCACTTCGCGCGGGATGAGCTTCACGCCTTTCAGATAGGCCGGCTCTTTACCGGCGGCTTTGGCTTCCATGTCGGGCCTCGCTTTCGATTTTCCAGAGGCGTCGGCCAGAGCGTCCGGCCCCGGCACGGCATCGGCCGGCCCCGCGATCTTGTCCGGCGAACCGGCAGGCGACCCCACGATGGCGGGCTTGCCCGGCGCTACCGGCTCGCCGCCCGAACCGCCCGCCGCGGTAACCGGTCGGGCCGTTTGACTT
>DATCFX010001074.1:0-3668 GCA_036509275.1 Pirellulales bacterium
CGACCGCGACGTCCAGGCGATTGCCGCCGACGCGCCGCTGCTGGATCAACTCGTGCCGCTGGCCAGGGTCAAGGGCCACTCGCGCGAGGATGAAAGCTTCGGCTGCGATCTGGCCATTGCCACGCTGGCGATGGCTGCCAAACGCTACGACCTGGCCGGCGAGTTCTTCGACGCGGCGATCCGCGCCCGCTACCGCGCCGCGCCCGAGTTGCTGCTCACCTGGGGCATGGGGCTGCTGGCGGCCAATGAGTCGGAGCGGGCCGTCAAGGTGTTCCGCCGCGGCGTGGACGATAAAGTGACGCCCTCGGACAATCCGCTGTTTCAGACTTACCTGGCCGTGTCGCTGGAAATGTGCGGCCGCACGGACGAGGCTCTGCGCGTCGGCCGCGTGGCTGCGAAAATGGCCGATCAGTCGCCCGGCGTGCTGAGTCGCGTGGCCTGGATCCTGTTTCATGCCAAGCGCTACGACGAGGCGGCTTCTGCGTATCGCGAGTTTATCGCGCGCTTCGATTCCGACTTCAAAGACGAGGACGTGCGGCGGCAGCTCAAGGAAGCCCGGTTGATTCTCTCATCCATCAGCGTGACGCAGCATCAGATTTCGCAGGGCGAAGAGTGGCTGGCGCAGGTGCTGGACGAGTATCCCGATGACGTCGGCGCGTTGAACGACTTGGGCTATCTCTGGGCCGACCAGGGCAAGAACCTCGATCGCGCACTTAAGATGATTCGCCGGGCCGTGGCGGCCGAGCCCAAGAATTTTGCCTACCGCGACAGCCTGGGCTGGGTCTACTACAAGCTCGCGCGCTACGACGAAGCGGTCGCGGAGTTGAAACTGGCGGCCGCCGAACCGGATGTCGACGGCGTCGTGCTCGACCACCTGGGCGACGCCTATTTCGGCGCCCAGCACCTGGCCGAGGCCCGCACGACCTGGACCCGCGCAGCCGAAGCGCTCAAGAAACAAGGCGAGTTGTCCAAGGCCCAGGCGATCGAGGCCAAGCTGCGCCAACATGCAAAGAAATGATGAATGATGAATGATGAATGATGAATGGACGATGCGCAACCCTCCTACATTCATCATTCATCATTCATCATTCCTACTTCCGCATTGATCTTTCATTCCTACTTCCGCATTTTCCTCCGAGAGACCTCGCTGATGGCAGGCCATTCACATTGGGCTAATATCTCCCGCAAAAAATCCCTCGTGGATAACAAGCGGGGCAAACTCTGGAGCAAGCTCTCGAAGGCGATCATCGTGGCTGCCCGCATGGGCGGCGGCGATCCCGACATGAACCTCAAGCTGCGTTACGCCGTGGATGCGGCCCGCGCCGTGAGCATGCCCAACAACAACATCAGCCGGGCCATCAAGAAGGGCACCGGCGAGTTGGAGGGGGGCAACTTGGAAGAGATTCTGTACGAAGGCTACGGCCCCAGCGGCGTGGCCGTGTTGTGCGAAATTCTGACCGACAACCGCAATCGCACGGCCGGCGAAATCCGCAAGACGTTCGAGCTGGCCGACGGCCGCCTGGGCGAGAGCGGCTGCGTGGCCTGGATGTTCGACCGCAAGGGAGTCTTCGAGATCCCGGTCGGCAAGATCGACGAAGACGCGCTGCTGGAGTTGGCGCTCGAGGCGGGCGCGGACGACGTGAAGCGTTCGGGCGACACCTTCGAAGTGACTTGCGATCCCAGCGTCTTCCAGAGCGTGTCCGACGTGCTGGCCAGCAAGAACATCACGCCGGACCTGGCCGAAATCACACGGATTCCCCAGAACATGGTCGATCTGGATGTCGAAGCCGGTCGCAAAGTGCTCAAGCTGATGGAAAAGCTCGACGACCACGACGACGTGCAGCGCGTCGCCGCGAATTTTAATATCCCCGAAGAAGCGATGGCCGAAATCGCGGCCGGGTGATTACTCATAAAGCCGCGACCGCTGGTCGCGGGAATTTTTTGTATTGACCGCAGCGCAACGCCCCGCGACCAGCGGTCGCGGCTTTATGATGATGCGGTGATGCGCTAGGTCAGTTCGGGCAGCGGGCCATCGCCGCAATACTCGGGCTTGCCGAAGCGCGTGAGCCGGTGGCCCATGCCGTGCGCCAGCGAAAGCAACAGCCGGTTGTGCGGCAGCTTGGGATACTTGAGCGCGCGGCCCATGCGGAAATCGAGCCCGCCGCCGACGAGCACGAAGGGAATGTTATCCAGCGTGTGCGTGTTGCCTTTGCCCAGCTCGTTGGTCCAAACAATCAGTGTATTGTCCAGCAGGCTGCCGCCTCCGCCCGGCTCGGGCGTTTCGGCCAGCCGCTTTGCCAGGTAGGCAAGCTGCTCGCAGTACCAGGTATTGATCCGGGTCAGCTTGTCCTGGGCCTTCTTGTCGCTGTCGGGCTCGTGCGACAGCTCGTGATGGCCTTCCTCGATCCCCAGCCAGCGCATCTTGGCCTGTCCGACTGAATTCGTGATTTGCAGCGTGGCCACGCGGGCAAAGTCCGCCGCAAAGCTGCCGACCATCAAGTCAATCTGCGCCTTGCTCGTGCGCGGGATGTTGTCGTTCTCGTGCTTGATCGCCGGCGGCAGATCGGGCACCGCATGGCCGACGTCGGCCTTGCTGCCGCGCTTCGGACTGCTCGCGGCCAACTCCTGTTCCATCTGCCGCACGTAGCTGGCGTGCTCGTCCAGCAACCGGCGATCTTCTCGGCTCACCACCGAGCCGACCTTTTTCAAATCGTCTTGGATGTCGTCCAGCACGCTCTTGAGGGTTTCCTGGTCCTTCAGCCGCCCGTAGAGCTTGCCGAACATCTGGTGCGGATCGTCGATCGGCGCGATCGGCTTGTTGGCGCCGGCATAGACCATGCGCGTCCAGGTGTCGGCCCGCTCGGGCACCATCACGCCGAATTCGAGCGAGCCGAAACGGGTGCGCGTCTGGGCATCACGTTGCAGGAAGTTCTTGATTTCCTGGTCCATCGAAATGCCGCTAGACCAGCCGGCCGGCGTATGCGATCCGCCCTGGATATTGCCGGGAAACAGCTCGATGCCGGTCAACAGGCAGCCGATGCCGCGCATGTGGTTATCGCCGTCGCCGTGGACCTTGTCGCACACGCCGTTGAGGATCAGCGTGCGGTCCTGAAACGGCTTGAGCGGGGCCAGGCTCGCTTTGAGCGTGAACTTGTCGCCCTGCTCGTCGGGCCAGAAGGCCGAGGGCACGACGCCGTTGGGGCTGAACATCACGACCAGCCGCTGCTTGCGCCGCTGCTGATTGGCAAAGCCCAGGCTGGGCAGGTTCAGCACAAACGGCAGTGCCGCGCTGCTCAACCCCAGCTTGCGAAGAAAATCACGCCGGCTCGTCGAATGCTGCACGGGAAGGAGCCTCAAAAAAGCGATGAACGCAGAGTGATGAATGATGAATGACGGACAAGCGGGTGCTTAGCGTTTGCCGGGCTTGGACTTTTTGCTGGGCGCGGCGGCGGTGCTGGGCTGCTCCGGCTGCCAGGCCGAAACCATCACGATATCGACTAAGAGTTGACGCATATTGTAGCCGTTCTTGGCGAATGATGCTTCCAACTCGCTCAATCGCCGGCTGCCGAAGGCCAGGATCGGCTGCTTGATCGTGTAATGAAACAGTTGCTCGACAAAAGCGGCGTGGGTCTCGTCGTTTTCCGCCAGAAACGTGGCCAGGCCGCGCA
>DATCFX010001075.1:0-2460 GCA_036509275.1 Pirellulales bacterium
AAAGAAACACGGAAATATGAATGACGAATGTAAAATGACGAGTGCATAAAGACGCGGATTGAAATAGGTCATCCCATTTTCGAGCGTGTCGCTCTTCTGCGGGTTATGCTCGTGAAATGAGCACACCGACGATGAAAGTCCCCCGCCGGTTCTTCAACCCACTCCGCCACGGCGTCGATCCGGCCGCGAAGTGGATTGAGTACCTCGGCCGCACCGGGTATCTGGCGCGGGCGGTCGTCTATGGCCTGGTCGGGCTGCTCACCGGCTACGCGGCCATCACCACCACGCGCGGCCCCGACACGACCGAAGCCATGGGCGCGGTCCGCTCGCTCCCACTGGGCGCCGTCCTGCTCATCATCGTCGCCCTGGGGTTGCTCTGCTTTGCCCTCTGGCGGTTCGTTGAGGCCGTTTGGGACACCGACCACCGCGGCCGCAACCTCCGGGGCCTGCTCGTGCGGTTCGGCTATCTCGTCGCCGGAATCGCGAACCTGGTTCTCGCCAGCATTGCCGCGCGCATCGCCTGGAGCGGCCGCCGGCCGCGCGGTCGAGACCGGCGCGAACTCGCCGCCGATGTCATGGCGTGGCCCGGCGGTTGGCTGCTCGTTGCTGTGGTCGGCATCACGGTCTTCTCGATCGGCATCGGCTATTTCGTCGTCGCCTGGCGTGCGCGGTTCATGGCCGGCTACGACCATACTGAGATGAGCGATGCCGAGCGAAAGCTGGCCAAACTGATCGCCCGCTTCGGCCTTGCCTCCCGCGGTGTCGCCTTCTGTGTCATCGGTCTGTTCCTCGCCCTGGCCGGCTGGCAGACAAACGCCGGCAACGTGAAAACCCTCGGCGGCGCCGTTGCAGCCGCTGCCGTCCAGCCCTACGGCCGCATCCTCCTGCTGATCATCGCCGCGGGCTTCATCGCTTACAGCATCTACTGCCTTTCCCAGGCCAAGTACAAGCGGTTCGCCCGTTGAGCACGAAGGCCATCCCATCACCCGCGCCACTGCCGAGGAGCGAATGCTCAGGAAGCTCAACCAAAGCCTGACCGAAGACATCGCCCCCTTATTTCCGGCAGGGTTTCAGTTCACTGACAGCGACGCCGTCGGTTGAACTAAGGGGTCAGGACTCGTTGACGCAACAGTGAGTCCTGACCCCTTAGAATTGACTCGTTTTTTCGCCCTACCGCTTGCCTGGCGCCACGATATGCAAATTTGCCCCGGCGCCCGACGGTCGTCCATCCGCTGCCCTGCTCGGTTCTCCCGCTTTGCGGTCTCGCGCCATCAACTCGTCAAACGTGTTCAATTCGCGTTCGAGGTCGGGCAGACGTTTCGTCCGATGTACCGTTCGCAACAGGTCCGCAACCACTACCTCGGGCCCTACCTGCCCCAGGCCATCATAGCGGAGCGACGGCGTGCGCAGCAGCCGGAGCACGTGCGGCCAGAGGCGGCGTGCCATTTCCGGGTGCTCATCCGACCAATTGACCCAGTTATAGCGTAGCGCCTTGTAGAGCGGCGTATCCGAGTTCCACGCGCGCGCCCAGCGATTAACGGTGATCCAGCGCGGCTCGGCAGGCGTTACCGGCACCCAGTAGCCTTTGTCGATCAGGAATTGCGCCAACTCATCCCGGTAGTACGACCAACTCGACCGGTAGACCACCAGTCCGCCAATGTGAAACTCGTTTCGCCCCCGGCGTTCGAGCGTGTCGGGTGAGAATTCGGTTCGTCCGCCGGTGCTCACAAAGCAGTAGACACCCGCCAGGACCGCTATCACGGCCGCGACTATGAGGGCGCACAGAGTAAAAATGGTGCGGCGTTTCAGATTAACCAAGGGGCAGAACTATTTGTCAATGAATGCATAAATAGTTCTGACCCGTGTTCCTCGTGTTCCCGCCGGCGTCAGATGTAATACATGCTGCCGGTTTGCGCCCGGGCGCGCTCGATCAGGTCGGCAAACGTGATCGCGTGCAGCATTTCGCGCTCGACGAGGGCCACCTCGTGCCAGCAGCTTTGCAGAATCTTGCCGGCTGGCGAATCGGCAGCCGCGCTGGTTGGGCTTTCGTCCGGCCCCTCGATTACGCTCATCACGTCGCCCAGCGTGATGTCTTCCGGCGGCTTGACCAGTTCGTAGCCGCCCGCGGCGCCGCGCGTGCTGTTGACGAAGCCGGCGCCTTTGAGCTGCAACAGAATTTGCACCAGGAATCGGGCCGGAATTCCGTGCTCGTCGGCAATTTTGCCGATGCGCACCGGATCGCCCGATCCAAAACTAGCGGCCAGTTCGAGCATGGCGATGCAGGCGTATTCGGTTTTGGCGGAGATTTTCACGGGCGTGCGGCTTCCGCTCCTTTACGGTTGCGGCGCGTTAGCTTTTGTCGGAAAGAACGTGCAAGCCGCACTCGGTCTTGGCGCTGCCGCTCCAGCGGCCGGCCCGCTCGTCCTCGCCGAACATCACCGACCGCGTGCAGGGCCAGCA
>DATCFX010001076.1:0-4657 GCA_036509275.1 Pirellulales bacterium
GAGCCGGTCTCGACCGATGAGCACGAGAAGGAAGTTCGCCGCAAGGCCAAGGTCCTGGAAAAGACGTTCGCCAACTTTGGCTTCAAGGTCAAAGTGGTCGAGATCGAAACCGGCCCGGTGATTGCCCAATTCGAAGTCGAGCTCGAGGCCGGCCTGCGGCTGAGCAAGATCACGAGCCTGGCCGACGACGTGGCGATTGCCCTGCGCGTGCCCAGCGTGCGGATCGTAGCGCCGATCCCCGGCAAGAACACGGTCGGCATCGAAGTGCCCAACGCCGATCGCCAGCTCGTGCGCCTGCGCGAAGTCATCGAAGAGTCCAGCGCCAAGACCCAGAAGATGCGCATCCCGATCTACCTGGGCAAGGACGTGGCCGGCAACCCAATGGTCGCCGACCTGGCCAGCCTGCCGCACTTGCTCATCGCCGGCCGCACCGGCACCGGCAAGAGCGTGTGCCTCAACACGCTGATCGCTTCGATCCTGATGGTCCGCCGGCCGGACGAAGTGCGGCTGCTGCTGATCGATCCCAAGATGGTCGAGTTGAGCCAGTACAAGACGCTGCCGCACCTGATGCACCCGGTCGTCACCGACATGCGCAAGGCCGAAGCCATTCTGGCCTGGGCCGTCGAAAAGATGGAAGAACGCTATGCCCTACTGGCCCGGGCCGGCGTGCGGCATATCGCCGGCTACAACCAGCTCGGCGAAGAAGAGTTGATGGACCGCTTGCAGCCGGAGTCGGACGAGGAGCGCAAGAACATTCCCACGCATCTGCCGTACATCGTGATCGTGGCCGACGAGATGGCCGACCTGATGATGACCTCGGCCAAGGAGGTCGAGACGCACATTATCCGCCTGGCGCAAAAGAGCCGCGCCGTCGGCATCCACCTCGTGCTGGCCACGCAGAAGCCCACGGTCGACGTGATCACCGGCCTGATCAAATCGAACCTGCCGGCCCGCATCGCCTTCCAGGTGGCCAGCCGCACCGACAGCCGCGTGGTACTCGACGAGATGGGCGCCGACAAACTGCTGGGCAACGGCGACATGCTGTTTCTCTGGCCCGGCACCAGCACGTTGATCCGCGGCCAGGGCACCTACGTGAGCGACGAGGAGATCAACCGCGTCGTCGAGTTCGTCGGCACCAGCGAGCCGGAGTTCGTCAAGGAGCTCGTGGCGCTCAAGCCGGGCGGCGCGACCGGCGACGCCGACCACTTCAAGAACCGCGACGATCTGTACGAAGCGGCCATCGACGTCATCATCCGCGAAGGCCGCGGCAGCGTTTCGCTGTTGCAGCGTGCCCTGGGCGTGGGCTATGGCCGCGGCGCCCGGCTGATCGACTTCATGGCCGAGGACGGCATCGTCGGAGCCTACAACGGCTCGCAAGCCCGCGAAGTGCTGATCACGCTCGAGCAATGGGAGCAGATGCGCGCGCCCGGCGGCCAGGACGCCGCCGCCCCCGGCGCCTTGACCGCCAAGCGCACCAACAAGATCCGACCCGAGATCGACAAGGCCGAATCCGAGCAAGTCGCCGAGCACGAGTCCGACGACGAATCATCGGCCGCGTGGGACGAGGCCGACGAGTCGGACGAAGTCGAATCCGAGGAAGACGAAGAGTCGGACGACGAAGAAGGCGACGAAGACGAGTTCGACGAATCGGAAGACGATGACGACGTCGAGCACGACGCCACGTACGCCGAAACGGCGTGAGCGACGGTTCGTGCGATCTGCGCCAAGCTAGGCCCCATGCTGGCATGCGAGGAGTGGCCGGTTCCGTCCTCTCACCTGGCGAGCTAAGGTTGGCGTGGCGCGCACGGGCACGGTAAAGTTAAGCAATGAGAATCGTCCCACATGTGCCAGAGTATCTTGATGCCGGGCGGTACGCCGCTTGGTCAAGCGGGCAGCACTGCCGATATCCGAGAGCTTCCGGGCGGGATAAAGGAAGCCCAAGATATGTTCAACGATCTGACGAAAGAAGCGACTCCCGTCGCGAAACCGATGCATCCTGGGCGGCTCTTTCGCCTGCCGGGCAGCGGCCTGGTTGGAATGCGGCCGATCTCCAAGAGCGGACCGCCGACCATCGACGTTAACATCCCCGGTATTCCAATTCGAAAGATCAAATTTATCTAGGCGATACCATGCTCGTGCATAAGGAAACTGACCTGCTGGAACGCATTTTGGCCGAATGCGAAGACGACTACGTGGGACTGTGGTCGATCCTGCGGCAGGTTCGAGAAGCCCGTTATCCGCAGCCGAAGGCAGTGACATTGGCGCTGTTGCGATATCTCCTATCGACGGGCATTATCGAAGCCGGCGAACCGGATGCCAGCGGCGGGTTTCAGGTTTGGAAAACTTCGGCCGACGAGACGATGTCGCGGATTGGGTCAGAATGGTCAGCGCTGGGTCATGATCCCGATCTAGGCGACATCGCGTGGTTCACAACGCCGGTCCGTGCAGCTCGATCATAAACCGAGTGCAACACACGGCATGCTCGCTAATAATCCACGCGATTCCGGCGGACGTGGGCATCCACCATCACAAGTAGCCCCGCGGCCAGGCCTAGACTTACCCGTCCAAGTTCGATGAGCGCCCGGTCGCGCCACAGCACGATCGTGGCTCCGGGACCCTCCGGCAGGAGTTCGATTCGCGCGGCGCGCGCAGTTTAGCTCAGCAATTCCCAGCGGCCATTTGGTCGCCTCGAACCGGTTGCCCGCAACCGGCGCTACGGGGCGTACGTGCCGGCGGCATACGGCTGGCCGGGCTGTGGCGTGAACTCGAGTTCGATGCCGCCGACAAAGGAGGCCAGCAGGTTGTAGATGAAGCCGCTGAGGGCGCCGCCGACGAAGCCCATGATCCCGTAGCAGATCGGCATGAAAAACAGCGCGGCGACTCCAGCGGCAATTCCGGCCGGCATCTCGTTGCGGCCTTGAGCGGCCACCGACGTGAGCGAAAAGATCACGAACATGAAGAAGCCGGCGATCAATCCAAAAAACGCGTACATGGCGCCCATGATCTTCGCCACCGACAAGATGCCCACGCTTTTGATGACCATGCCACGGATCCTTGTGTAGAAGGCTGAAGCAGTGCTGGACCGGGGATCGTGCCTGGCGGACAAGCCGCCCGCACGGAACCCACCTTTGTGTTTGCGGCGCAGGCGGCTGGCCAAGAAACCCGGCTGCTTCTCCACCCCGCCTTGAGGCTGTTCCGGCTACGCATTCTGGTCGTAGCGAGCTTCGAATTCCAAACATTTAATTGCACTTTTTTGGGGGGCGGGGTGCCCCGACCCTCGAGGCCGGAAAAAGCAACTGCCTCGACACCCAGGCCGAAGTGGCAGCGATGAGCCCAGAATGATAGAATGGATCAATCGCCGGACGGCGCCAGTTGCGGCTGTTTTATCGAGCCGGCCGATTTGAACGAAGTCATGGCCAGCGATTGAGTTGCGGCCTGGTGATCCAAGGGCTGATGGGGTGTTTTCACGAGACGGAGGTGTTGCCGTGCGCGTCGATGGCCTCATTGTTTGCCTGATGCTCGCCTCCCTTGCAGGGGGGTACGCTCCGGCCGCAGCCGAGCCAGTCCAGCGGCAGTCGTACGACCTGGACGACGACGCGCCGGAGCCGTTCGTGCCACTGCGGCCGAAGACGGAAGCCGACCGCAGCCTGATCGAGTCGCTCAGCCTGTTTGCCGCCGGCCGCACCGAGGAGCAGCGCGGCAATTTTGCCGCAGCCCTGCGGCTGTATCAGCGGGCGTTGCAGTACGATCCGCGCTCGCTGCCGATCCTGAAGCAGGTGATCGAAGTGGCCCGCGGTCTCAACCGCAAGGCCGAGTACATGCGCTACGCGCTAGTGGCCGTCGATCTCGATCCCGGCGATTTGCACCTGCTGGATGAGTTGACGCGGCAGTTGCTGGAACAAAACGACTTTGACAACGCCCTGCGACTCTGCGAGCGGGGACGCGAGAAAACCGACAAGGATTCGGTTCCTTACTTGTCGATGACGATGCAGATCGGCCGGCTGGCCTATGTGACCGGTCACAACGAGCAGGCGGCCGTGGCCTTCGCCGAGGTCATGCGAGTGTTGGAAGATCCGGCCCGCGCCGGACTCAGCGCGGCCCAAATCAAGACGATCCTGGGTAGCGAAGGCCGCAACTACGAGTTGATGGGCGAGGCCTTTTTGAGCGCCGACCGGCCGCACGAGGCGCTCAAGGCCTTCGAACGATCGCAACAAGTGGCGCCGGACAAAGCCGGCTTCGCCTTCAATCGGGCCCAGGTGTACGCCAAGCAAAAACGCTTCGACGCAGCCCTGGAACAATTGCAGACGTACTTCGATAGCAAAGAGTCCAGCGAAGACTTGTCGCCGTATCAACTGCTGGTCAGCGTGTTGGAAGCTGCCGGCCGCAAGCCGGAGCTGACCGGCCGGCTCGAGCGGCTGCACGCCGCCGATCCGCAGAACGTGCCGCTGGCGTATTTTCTGGCCATTCAATACCGCGTGAACGACCAGTTTGCCAAGGCCGAGCCGCTGTACCAGGAACTTTTGAAGCGCTCGCCGAAGATCGAGGCCTATCGCGGGCTGATCGACGTGTATCGCCACACGCGCCAAGCGCCGCAGTTGCTCACGCTGCTCAGCGAACTGGCGGCCAAGGCCGGCACGCTCGAGTCGATCGACCGCGA
>DATCFX010001077.1:0-3176 GCA_036509275.1 Pirellulales bacterium
TGGTCCTCACCGGCACCAACACCTATAGCGGCGGCACCAACGTCAGCGGCTCGCTGGTCTTGAACAATGTCGGCGGCGCGGCCAGCGGCTCGGGCGACGTTACGCTGTCGGGCACCGGCGCCCTGGCCACGACGCTTGGCGACACGATCACCGGCAACTTGAACGTCGGCACGGGCACGACCGTGACCATCGGCAACACCAGCACCTTGACGGTCAATGGCGCCAGCGGATTGAGCTTCGCCAGCGCCAACGGGGCGACCCTCGACTTCAATCTCAGCGGCGGCAGCAACAGCAACCTCGCCATCACCAACAACCTGGCCTTTGGCGCCACCGGCACGGATACGATCAACATCACGGGCACGGCCGCCGACAAGACCTACGTGCTGATGAACTTTGCCGGCGAAAACGTCACGGCCGGCTCCGCGCCGCTGGTGCTAGGCAGCGTGCCGTTGGGAGATGGCAACAGCTATACCCTCCAAAACACGGGCACACAGGAATTGCTGGTCGTCGCGATATCCGGCGGCAACCTGATCTGGGATGCCAGCGGCGCGGGCGTCACGGCCGCGGGTGCTACCGACGGTTCGGGCAATTGGTCCAACGGCAGCACGAATTTCGTGTTCGCGAACAATTCCGGCCAGGCCGCGTGGGACAATTCAGCGAGCGACGCAGCCACCTTCGGCAACAGCAACGGCCCGGCCGGCGCCGTCACGCTGACCTCGGCGATCACCGTCAACGGCTCGCTGACATTCGAGCCGGCCACCAGCGGCAGCTACACGATCGCCGCCAGCGCCGGCAACGAACTCACGCTCGTGGGCGGCATCGCGGCCGACGCTTCGGCCGCCATCACCGGTCCGACGATCCTGGGAGCCAACCAGACTTGGACCGCGGCCGGCGGCACGACGTTGACCGTCGGCGGCGTGGTCTCCGAGATCAATCTGGGCACCACCCTGACGCTCGGCGGCTCGGGCATCGTGGCGCTGGGCGGCGATAACACGTTCAGCGGCGGAACGATTCTCGGCGGCGGCGTGACTGCCCAGGTTAGTTCGGCCACCAGCTTGGGCGCGGCCAGCGGCGGCGTCACGATCAACGCGGCCACGCTCGAGGCCACGGCAACTTTTGCCGGCAGCCGCAACATCAACCTCAACGATCCGGGCGCCGCCATCATGGTCGACGCGAACCAGACCTACACCGTCACCGGCGTGGTCAGCGGCACCGGGAACCTGAATGTGACCGGCCCGGGCACCTTGGCCTTTGCCGGGTCGGCCAACAATACCTATAGCGGGCAGACGTTTGTCGACTCCGGCACCCTGCTATTGAACACCACGCCCGGTGTGGTCGGTATCGTCGGCGACGGCGTGGCGACCCGGGCCACCGGCGCGGACTTTCAAACCAACGCCGACCTGATCATCAACGGCGGCAATCTGCTGATCGCCGACGGAGACGACAACGTCCTGGATCATACCCTGTCGGTGACCCTGACTTCGGGCACGGTAAATGTCGGCAATTCGAGCCAGACGATCTTCGGCTTCAACAACCTGGGCGGCACGCTGATTGTCCCGCGCTACGCAACCTGGACCGTGTCCGACCCGAACTACTTCGGCGGCCGGCAGGAGTTCTTGTCCACGGCCAACGGCACGGACGTCAACCTCGGCCAGGGCGCGGTGACGGTCATCCACGGCAGCGAATATGCCGGCGTGGGCGGCAACGGCGTGCGGACGGTCAGCGCCCCTGGCGGCGGCGATAGCGTGGCCCTAACCTTCTCGCAGCAGGATGCCAGCAACGACAGCTCGCAGATTCGCATCAATTCCGAATTAGGAAGCAACGCGGCGCCCGGCATCATGATTCTCACCGGCGACGTCGTGGAGTCGATGACCTACGGCGGCGCCTCGATCACCAACGGCATGTCGCAGCTTGACCAGAGCGTCGGCTTGCGGGGCGACGGCCCCTGGGTGGACAACGGCTATGGGTCGCAGGCTGGCCTGTTGGATCTGGCCGGGGCCGCCCGCACGTTCACGATCGCCGCCTCGACCCACGACGCCAGCAACCCGCTGGATCCCGGCGTCGACATGCTGATCAGCGCCCAGATCCAGAATGGCGGCATCGTCAAAGACGGAGCCGGCACGCTGTTCCTTTCCAACGCGGGCAACGGCCAGCCCTACAGCGCGGCGACCAACACGTTCACCGGCGGCGTCGTGATCAACGCCGGTACGGTGCAGATTGACACGGCCACCAGCCTCGGCGGCACCGACGGTAGCACGACGGGTATCACCACGATCAACGGCGGCATGCTCGAGGCCGTCGCCAACACCACGATCGTCGACGTCCGGCCGTTTGCCTTGGGCTCTGCCACGACCACCATCCTGGTCGATAGCGGCAGCACCTACTCGATCGGCGGCGCGATCGCCGACGGCAGCAATCTCGGCACGCTCAACGTCACCGGCGCCGGCACTTTGGTCCTCACCGGCACCAACACCTATAGCGGCGGCACCAACGTCAGCGGCTCGCTGGTCTTGAACAATGCCGGCGGCTCGGCCAGCGGCTCGGGCGACGTCACGCTGTCGGGCACCGGCGCCTTGGCCACCACGCTCGGCGACACGATCACCGGCAACTTGAACGTCGGCACGGGCACAACCGTGACCATCGGCAACGCCAGCACGTTGACGGTCAGCGGGGCCACTGGATTGAGCTTCGCCAGCGCCAACGGGACGACCTTCGATTTCAACCTCGGCGGCGCCAGCAACAGCGCCTTCGCCATCACCAACAACCTGGCCTTTGGCGCCAGCGGCACGGACACGATCAATATCACGGGCACGGCCGCCGACAAGACCTACGTACTGATGAACTTTGCCGGCGAAAACGTCGTGGCCGGCTCCGCACCGTTCATGCTGGGCAGCGTTCCCTCGGACGGCAACACCTACAAGCTCGAGAACACCGGCACGCAGGAATTGCTGGTCGTGGCAGCCGCCACCGGCAGCCTGATCTGGGATGCCAGCGGCACGGGCGTCACGGTCGCCGGGGCCACCGACGGTTCGGGCAATTGGTCCAATGACAGCACGAACTTCGTATTCTCCGACGGCTCGGGCCAGACCACTTGGAGCAATGCGGCAACCGAGTCGGTCACCTTCGGCAACAGCCACGGCCCGGCCGGCACCGTCACGCTCACCTCGCCGATCACC
>DATCFX010001078.1:0-1671 GCA_036509275.1 Pirellulales bacterium
CCCCCACCGTGGGCAGGATGTCCATCGACGTGGCAACTTCGAGACACACGCGGCCGGCGGGAATCTGCCCCGGCCAGCGCATCAAACACGGCACGCGAAAGCCGCCTTCGAAGCAGGTCGTTTTACCTTCGCGCAGCGGCTTGGCCGAGCCGGCGTGGTTGCCGTAGCTGAGCCAAGGCCCGTTGTCGGAGAAAAATATCACGAGCGTCCGCTGGTCGAGATCCAGACGCTTGAGCGTCGCCAGGATTTCGCCGACCGACCAGTCCAGTTCCTGGCAGGCGTCGCCATACAGGCCCTGCTTGCTCTTGCCGCGAAAGGCCGGCGACACGTGCAGCGGCACGTGCGGCATGGTGTGTGCCACTTCGAGAAAGAAGGGGTGATCCTTGTGCTTCTCGATGAAAGCGACGGCCCGCTCGGTGTACATGCCGGTCAGCCGGCTCTGGTCGGGGTTGTAGGCCACGACGCGCTCGCCTTGCATCAGCGGCAGATCCGGAAAGAAGGTTTTCTTCGTGGGATGGCTGGGCGTCATGTCGTTGGAATACGGCAGGCCGAAATACTCTTGGAAACCATGTCGCGTCGGCAGAAACTCCGGCCGGTCGCCCAAATGCCATTTGCCGATCAGCCCCGTGGCATAGCCGGCCTGCTGCAACAGTTCGGCGATGGTCTCTTCGCGGCTGTTGAGCCCGGTGGCCGAATCCGCCTCCAGCACCACGGGCAATCCCACGCGCTGCGGATAACAGCCGGTCATCAAGGCGGCGCGCGACGGCGAGCAGACGCTCGAGGCGACATAGAAGTCGAGGAACCGCATGCCCTCGGCAGCCATGCGATCGAGATTCGGCGTCTGAAAGTCCTTGGCGCCGTAACATCCCAAGTCGGCGAAGCCCTGATCGTCGGTGAGCACGATCACGACATTCGGCCTGGCCGGCCGCGAACCGGCTGCGGCCGAAACAACCTGGGGCAAAAGCAGCAACGCGGCCAGCCACAGAAACAAATCTGGCAGCGCGAACACACGGTGATGAAAACCACGCTCGAACATGCACACCATCCCAGATCGAAGGAAGCCGGATCAAACCACGCCCAGAATCGATCATATTTAGCGGCCGATGGCGCCCGCAAGCAGCGATTGAGCAAAACGGCGAACTCGTTGGCCGTTTTTCTTTTCGGCGCTCGCTCAGAGTGAGTAGATTAGGGGTCGAAATAGCCAACCGACCGCCGCACTCCAGCCCGATCCGCGGATAGACCATGTTCAAGTACCTGCTCTTGGCACTAGCTGGGCTGCCCGGCAACGTGCTCGCGGCCGATCGCAGTGGGGCGTTTGATGTCGGCGATCGGACGCAACTGTTCATCGACCAGGTGCTGGTGCGCAGCGCCGAGCGAATCAGCTTCAGCCTGCACCCGGGCACCAAGCATCCGGCCAATCCACTGTTGCGGGCCGACAAGCCCTGGGAGGGCTGGCGGCTGTCGATCTATGGCAGCGTGCTGTACGACCCGGACGAGCAGCTCTTCAAGATGTGGTATCTCGGCGACGAGACGGCCTCATTCCCAAATTTCGCGACCTATTACGCCACCAGCCGCGACGGCATTCACTGGGAGAAGCCGCTGGTCGGCACGGCGGCCAGCGCAATTGCCGGCGAGCGGCACAATGCCGTGCTGGCCGAGGCGCAGTTGGCG
>DATCFX010001079.1:0-2337 GCA_036509275.1 Pirellulales bacterium
CCATGCTGGGGCAGCTCATGGCAGGCCGCCAAGGCGTGGCCGTCACCGGCACGCACGGCAAGTCGACGGTCACGGCCATGGCCGCCGGCGTGCTGCTGGCTGCCGGCATGGATCCCACGGTTGTTGTCGGCGCCACACCCAAAGGCCGGGACCACGGCGGCTGGCACGGCAACGACGGGCTGGTGCTGGTCGAGGCCTGCGAGTACCGCGCGAACTTTCTGCACCTGGTACCGCAAACCGCCGTGGTGCTGGGCATTGAAGCCGACCATTTCGATTACTTCCGCTCGCTAGCGGACGTGGAAGCGGCATTTCACAGATTCTTGAGCCAGTTGCCGCCCGGTGCCCGGGTGATCCTCAACGGCGATTGCCGGGCCACGGCTCGCGCCGCCGAAGGCCTGTCTTTGAACGCCGAAACATTTGGCTGGGACCGCACGTCCGACTGGCACGCGGCCGACGTGCGGGCCACGGCCGGCCGTTATCGCTTTCAACTCCGGTATCAGCAGCGCCCGCTGGCCGAGATTCGGCTGTCGGCGGCCGGCCGGCACCAGGTGGGCAATGCCGTGGCGGCCGCAGCTCTCGCACACTCGGCGGGCGCAGGGGCCGAGGCGATCGCCGCGGGGTTGCGGCAGTTTCGCGGTCTCAAACGCCGCTTGGAGTTGGTGGGCAGTTGGCAGGGAATTACCCTGGTGGACGATTACGCCCATCATCCGACCGAAGTGCGGGCCGCGCTGGCTACGGTCCGCGAGCAGTATCCAGGACGCCGGCTGTGGTGTATTTTCGAGCCGCATCAGGCCTCGCGCACCCGGCACCTGCTGGACGAATTCGCCGCCAGCCTGCAAAATGCCGATGTGGTGGCCGTGGCCGACATTTTTCGCGCTCGCGAGGGGCTGGCGCAACCGGGCGAAGTGCAAGCGGCCGACTTGGCGCGGCGGGTTGAAGACGGCGGTGCCAGCGTCGTCGGCTGCCACACGCGTCGCGCGATTCTGGACGAGTTGAACGCCCGGGCAATGCCGGGCGACGTGGTGCTGACACTGGGTGCGGGCGATATACGGAACGTGTGTTATGGGTTGGCTAGCCGGTTACGACGACCTTGTGCGGCTTAACGAGCCGCTTGCGCCGCACACCTGGTTCCAATTGGGCGGGCCGGCGGAATACTTCGCCGAGCCGCGCTCCGTTGACGAACTGGCCCGACTGCTGCGCCGAGCGCACGAGCACGCCGTGCCAGTTCGCCTGTTGGGCGGCGGCTCGAACTTGCTGGTGCTCGAACCGGGCGTGACTGGCTTGGTGATCCGCCTGTCGCATCCGACCTTTGCCGAGGTGCGCGTCGAAGGAAATCGCCTGCGAGCCGGCGGCGGCGTCAAGCTGGGACATCTCATTTCGACCGCCGTGCGCGAAGGCCTGGCCGGCCTCGAGGCCCTGGTGGGCATTCCCGGCACGCTCGGCGGAGCGCTGCACGGCAACGCCGGCAGCCGCGGCGGCGATATCGGCCAGTGGACCTGCCGGGCCACGGTGATGAACCGGGCCGGCGAAATCGTCGAACGGGCGCGCGAGGACCTGGTGTTTGCTTATCGCCAAAGCAGTCTCGACGAGTTGGTGATTCTCAGCAGCGAGTTCCAGCTCGAGCGCGACAATCCCGATGAATTGACTAAGCGGATGCAGACGCAGTGGATCGTGAAAAAAGCCGGCCAGCCGCTGGGCCACCAAAGCGCCGGCTGCATTTTCAAGAACCCACGCGGGATGAGCGCCGGCATGCTCATCGACCAGGCCGGCTTGAAAGGCACACGCCTCGGCGGCGCCGAAGTCAGCGACCGCCACGCGAACTTTATCGTCGTCGATTCCACGGCCAGCAGCCAGGACGTGTTGCGGCTGATTGAGCTGGTGCGCGGCCGCGTGCAGGAACGCCTGGGCGTGGAACTGGAAAACGAAATCGAAATCTGGTGATTCAAAGCGTAAGCGGTCGCCAGGCATGCGCCCCCATTAGCCCCCGGCGAATCGCCGGGGGCTAACGAAGCGGCCCCGGCCGCGCTGTCAAGGAGGATGGCCATGAACGAAAATCGAAACGGTCTGGAGTCGTTGGCCGTGGCCGTCTTGGCCGGCGGCCAATCGGCCGAGCGCGACGTCAGCCTGGCCAGCGGCCGCGAAGTGCTGCGCGCGCTCGAGGCGGGCGGACATCGTGCCGAACTGCTCGACACGTTCGATCTGCCGCTGGACGCGATGCCGCTGGAGCGGTTCGACGCGTGCTTTGTCGCCCTGCATGGCGGATTTGGCGAGGACGGCCGGCTGCAAAGCCAGCTCGAGCGGCGCGCGGTTCCCTATACCGGCAGCGGCCCGGCCGCC
>DATCFX010001080.1:0-2095 GCA_036509275.1 Pirellulales bacterium
GTTCTGGAAGGCTCCGGCGGCGGCATCGGCGACCTGGTGTCAAGCATCCTGGCGACGATGGCCGGCGGCAACCCGATTTCGGATTCCGATCCCGGCGCCGCGCAGGGCGTTGCCGTCACCACGGCCGACAGTACCGACGGCAGTTGGCAATACTCGACCAATGGCGGCGCGACGTGGACGGCATTTCCCGCGGTCAGCAACACCAATTCGCTGCTCCTGGCCACCAACGATCGCATCCGATATGTCCCCGCGCCGGGTTTCAGCGGCACCGTGGCCGATGCGCTGAGCTTCCGCGCCTGGGACCAAACGGAAGGCGCCGTCGGCGGGACCTTCGACACCTTGGTCAGCGGCGGGGACACCGCCTTCAGCACGGCCGTTGCCAGCGGTTCACTGCCGGTAATCGCCGTCAACACGGCGCCCGTATTGAGCGGGGCGAATGCGCTGTTGGCCCAACTCGAGAACAACTCCAGCAGCGCCGGCACGCTGGTCTCGGCGCTCGTGGCCGGCCAGATCATCGATCCCGACAGCGGCGCCCTGCAAGGCATCGCCGTCACGACTGCCCTCACGGGCAACGGCACCTGGCAGTATTCCACTAGCGGCGCAGCTGGGCCCTGGCTGCCGCTGGGAAGCGTGTCGGACGTCAACGCCCGCGCGTTGGCGGCCGACGCCAACACGCGCATTCGCTTCGTGCCCAACTCCGGCTATTCCGGCACGATGGCCGCTGCCTTGACCTTCCGCGCCTGGGACCAGACCGACGGGGCGGCCAACGGCAGCCTGGTCAATCCCGGTGCCGGCGGCGGGTCGTCGGCCTACAGCACGTCCCGCGCCGTGGCGGGGCTGACCGTGGCTCCGCTGGGTGACACGCGGAGCTGGATCGGCGGCGGCCCGAATAACAACTGGTCGGACGGCGCCAACTGGGTTGGCGGCGTCGCGCCTGCGGCCAACGACGACCTCGTCTTCCCCATCGCCGCGCTCAGTTACACCAGCGTCGACGATTTCGCCGCCGGCACGCAATTCGGCTCGGTCACGATCGCCGGCAGCGGTTATTCGATCACCGGCAACGGCATCGCCTTGCTCGCTGGCATTGTCGACAGCGCCAGCGGCGCCAACAGCTTTACCGTGCCCATCACGATGACCGCAGCGCAAACGATCATCAACGGCAACGCAGGCTCCACGCTCACGCTGGGCAACATCGACACGGGGTTGCTGCAAACGCTCACGTTCGATGGCTCCGGCACGACCAGCGTCACGGGCGTCATTTCCGATTCCGGCGGCCTTACCAAAGACGGCGCCGGCACGCTGATCCTTTCGGGGGCCGATACTTATCTCGGCTTGACGTCCATCGTGCAAGGTGTGCTGTTGGCTGAAAACAATACGGCCCTGGGCTCCGCGACTTCAGGCACCAGCGTCACCGATGGGGCCGCGCTCGAAGTCCAGGGCGGAGTGACCATTGCCGAGCCCCTGACGATCGGCGGCGCCGGAGTGGGCGCCGGCACGCCCGGCGACGGGCTGCCTTTCGATAACCTCGGTGAGCTGCGCAGCATCGGCGGCAGCAACGCCTGGACCGGAGCCATCGACCTGAACGGGACCACAACAATTGGTGTCGACATTGGCAGCGAACTGAACGTCAGCGGGTCGGTCAGCGGCTTGTACGCGCCCGCGACCGCCGCCCTGAACAAAGTCGGCGGTGGTCAACTCGATTTGACCGGCTCGGTGCCAAACCAGATCAATGGCGTGACGACCGTTCTGCAAGGCACGCTCTATTTGGATAAAACGGGCGGAGCGGCCATCCAGGGTAGTCTGACCATTGGCGACAACATTGAGGGGAGCGATGCTTCGGTCGTGCGCTTGGGCGCCAGCAATCAGATCTTGCAGATCGACCCCACCGGCGGCACGCTGCTGAATGTGACCGTCAATAGTTCCGGCCTGTTGGATCTGAACGGCCATAGCGACACGATCGGCGCGCTGACGCTGACCACTGGCCAGACGTATAGCGCCAACGTCACGACCGGCGCCGGCCTGCTGACGCTGGGTGGAAACCTGACCGTCAACTCGGCCGAAGGCACCAGCGGGCAATCGCCTGCCGCCACGATCA
>DATCFX010001081.1:0-7010 GCA_036509275.1 Pirellulales bacterium
CTCGACTTCGTCCGTCGTGTTGTAATGCAAGAGGCTGATTCGCAGCAGCCCCTCGGGCTCGAGTCCCAGAGCTTCGGTCAGCGGCAGAGCATAAAAATTGCCGTGCCAGGCAAAGATGCCGTATTCGGACAGATATTCGGCCAACTCGCGGGCCGTCAGGCGATCGTGCCGCAGGGCTACGGTCGGCACGCGCTCGTGCAGCCGGTCGGCGGCTCGAATTCCCCAGACCTTGAAATGCCTTAACTGGGACAGGCTATGCAAAAGCCCACGCACCAGTTGCGTTTCGTAGCTCTCGATCGCCGCCAGGGCCGCAGCCAGCCGCTCGCGCCGCGAGGCGCTCGCACTGGAGACGCCGCTAAGATCGGCCAGGTACTCGATGGCCGCCAGCAGCCCGGCGATCGCCTCGTGACTTTGCGTGCCGGTCATCCAGCGGCCGGGCAGGTCGTCGGGCGCCGGCCGCAGCTTGTATGCCGGCAGCCGCTCGAGATGCTCGCGACGGCCCCAGAGCAACCCCAGGTGCGGGCCGAAGAATTTATACGCCGAGCACGCGACGTAATCGCAATCCCAGGCAGCCACGTCGATCAGCCGATGCGGCGCATAGTGTACCGCGTCGACAAAAATCTCCGCACCGGCGGCATGTGCCCAAGCGGCGATTTGCCGCACGGGATTGATCGTGCCCACCGCATTGGACGCGGCGCCCACGGCCACCAGCCGCGCCGGCCGCGACAGCAACGCTTGCAAATGTTCCAGGTCCAGCGTGCAATCCTCCGGCCGCACGCGCGCGTGTTCGACCGTCGCTCCGGCATCGCGGGCCGCCAGCACCCACGGCGAGACATTGGAGTCGTGGTCCAACTGGGTGACGATCACGCGATCGCCGGGCTTCCACGTCCGCCCGATCGCGCGCGACAAGGCCAGCGTGAGCGTCGTCATGTTCGCGCCGAAGATCGTCGTGGCGGCGTCTTCGCAGCCCAGCAGATCGGCCGCGGCCGCGTGGGCCTCGTCCAGCATCGCGTCGCTCGCGCGGCTGGTGGCGAACACGCCGCCATGATTGGCATTATTCGTCGACAGGTGATCGGCAATCGCCTGGATCACGCGGCCGGGAACCTGGCTGCCGGCCGCACCGTCGAAAAACACCGGCAGCCGGCCGTCGATCGGCCGCAACAAGGCGGGAAACTGCGACCGCGCGGCCTGCACATCCAAAGCCGTTGATGCCGTGCTCATCGTTTCAACCATCCGTGATAAATTGTCGCTCGTCCAGATCGGTAACGAACATGCAGCCCGGGCTGTGCGTGATTGCCAGGTCCAGCCCGGCGGCGGCCAGGGCCAATTGCGGCGTCACGCCGCAGGCCCAAAATACGGGCACTTCGCCCGGGCGGATCGAGACCGCATCGCCGAAGTCGGGCCGCGCCAGATCGGCAATGCCCAACTCGGCCGGGTCGCCCACGTGCAGCGGAGCGCCGTGCATGCGGGGATAGCGCCGGGTAACGGCGATCACCTGCTCGACTTGCGAGGGAAGAAAGGGGCGCATGCTCACCACCAGCGGCCCGGCAAAGCTGCCGGCCGGTTGGCACGCGCGGCTCGTGCGGTACATCGGCACGTTGCGGTGCTCGTCGAGATGCCGCACCGGCAACGCCGCCGCTTCGAGAGCGCGTTCGAACGTGAACGAGCAGCCCAGCAGAAATGCGACCAAATCGTCTCGCCACAACTTGTGGATCTCCGTCGGCTCGTCCGCTTCCGAGCGGCCGTGGCGAAAGACCCGATAGCGTGGCACGTCGGTGCGCAAGTCGGCCCCGGGCGCCACTTCCGCCGGCTCGGGATTTCCCGGCTCGGTTTGCGCCAGCAGCGGACAGGCCCGCGGATTGCGCCGGCAGAACGCTTCGAAGTCGCCAGCGGCCGTCAGCGGCACGATCACCAGGTTGGCTTGCACGTAGCCGGGAGCCTGGCCAGCGGTGGGCCCGGCGAATTGGCCGCGGCGAATCGCCTGACGCAGGTCGGCCGGCGAAGCGTATGGATAAGCGCAGGGCGTTGTCATCGCTGGTCGACCAGGCGGCTCCCTTTGCCTTCGAAGCGCGGCAGCGAGCCCAATGCCACGCAATGCACCTCGACCTTGAGTCCCAGCCGCAGTTGCACCTCTTCGGCAATCCGCTCGGGGCGCCCGAGCCGGTCTTCCACGCTGATCGTGATCTGATCCATGGCCTCGATCTTGCAGACGATGGCCTGGTATTCCTGCACCTCCGGGAAACTGCGGATGATCTGTTCCAGCGCCGTCGGAAAGACGTTCACGCCGCGGACGGTGAGCATGTCGTCGGTGCGGCCCACGATGCCGCCATCGAGCAGCACGAAGCGGTTTTCCAGATCGTGCTGCCAGACCGGCCGCACGAGGTCGCCGGTGCGATAGCGAATCACGGGGCTGCCGAACCGGCCCAGGTTCGTGAGCACCAGCTCGGCCAGCTCGCCTTCGGCGGCCGGCTGCCCGCTTTCGACCGAGAGAAACTCGGCGATGAACTCGGACTCCAGCACGTGGACGCCGCGCCGCTGGCGATCGGAATACCCCCAGGGGCCGACTTCCGTCGCCCCGGCATGATCGATGACCTGCGCCTGCCAGGCCTCTTCGATCCGCGCACGCACGGCCGGGATCGAGCCGCCCGGCTCGCCAGCCAAAACCAGCGTGCGGACCGGCAAATCGGCCACCGAAAATTTTCTCGCCGCGGCCGCCTCGGCCAGGTGCAGGGCATAGCTGGGCGTGCAGAACACGGCCGACGCTCGACTGGTGCGCATCAGTTCCAGCCGCGCCAGCGTGCTCAGCCCCCCGCCGGGCACCATCAACGCCCCGCGCGAAGCGGCCGCATCAAACGCACTCCAGAAGCCGACGAACGGCCCGAACGAAAACGCCATGAACACGCAATCGCTGGCGCTGATCTCGGCCGCGTCCAGCACGTACTGCCAGCAATCGATCCACCACTGCCAATCCTCGGCCGTGTCGAGCACGACCAGCGGCCGGCCGCGCGTGCCCGACGTCTGGTGAAAGCGGACGTACTGCGACACGGGATACGTCAAGTGCCGGGCGAAATCACCCGTGGCCAGCCCGCCGACGAGGTCTTCTTTGAACGTGAAGGGGATCTGGGCCAGGCCGTCGAGCGAATCGAGCGGCAGCCGCACTTCGGCCAGCGCCTCGGAGTAATACGAATTGTGCGGCAGAATCCGCGCCAGCAGCCGATTGAGCCGCTCGAGCTGGTGCTCTTCGAGCGCGGCGGCATCCATCCGTTCGTAATCGCGACGCTGGTCGTAGTTGGTGCTGGCCATGCTGAAATCATACGGATTGCCGCGGCCCGGAGCCAGCGGTTGCGGCCGGCGGCCAAAGCAGGTACGTTCATCGCAGCCACTGGCGGGGGATTCCGGTCGCCAGAACGCCCCCGGCTCGCCATCCATCGTTCCGCCTTCATCCTTCCGCATTTTTCCTTCATGCCCGAGACGCCGCGCAAAGCCTCGCTGCTGATCATTTTTCTGATCGTGTTCATCGATCTGATCGGCTTTGGCATGGTGCTGCCGCTGTTGCCGCTATATGCCAAGCGGTTCTCGCTCAGCGAAAGCGGGGCGACGATCGGGTTGCTGATGGCCAGCTTTTCGGCCATGCAGTTTCTGGTAGCGCCGATGTGGGGCCGGCTGTCCGACCGCGTCGGCCGCCGGCCAGTGCTGCTGGTAGGGCTGGCCGGCTCGGTGGTGTTCTACCTGCTATTTGCCGTGGCCAGCATTTACGAGAGTCTGGCGCTGCTGTTCGTGTCGCGCATCGGGGCCGGCATTGCCGGGGCCACGATCTCCACCGCGCATGCCTACATCGCCGACGTCACGGCCGTGGAGAACCGTACCAAGGGCATGGCCTTGATCGGGGCGGCCTTCGGGCTGGGATTTACCTTTGGCCCCATCTTCGCCTGGCTGGCCATCGATCTCGAAGCGGGTCAAGGGCTGGGCGCCGGTCCCGGTTATGCAGCCAGTGCCCTGTCGAGCATGGCGCTGCTGCTGGCCTGGTTCCTGTTGCGCGAATCGCTGCGGCCGGGTCAGCCACACGCGGCCCGCAAATGGTTCGATTTCCAATCGCTGGCCGAAGCCTGCCGCATGCCCTCCGTGGGGCTGCTGTTGCTCACCTCGTTCATCTGCGTTTTTGCGTTCGCCAACTTCGAATCGACGTTGTCGCTGGCGCTGAGCGACCGCTTTGGTTTCGAGCTGGGGCAAATCTGCCTGACGTTCGCCTTCGTCGGCATGATTCTGATGCTGGTGCAAGGCGGCATTGTGCGCCGGCTAGCGGGCAAAGTCCGCGACGCGGCCCTGGCCGGCTCCGGGGCGGTGCTGGAAATCATCGGCTTCTCGATGCTGTGGCTGGCCGGCGAGAATTACACGCTGGCGGTTTTTCTGCTGGCGCTAGCGATTATCGTCAGCGGCTTTGCGTTCATCACGCCCAGCCTCAACTCGCTCATTAGCCGCCGCAGCGATCCGGCCCGGCAGGGAAGCATCTTGGGAGTGACCCAAAGCATCAGCTCCTTGGCCCGCATCCTGGGGCCGATGACCGCCATCCCGCTGTTCTTTTGGCGTCAGAATGCGCCGCTGTGGGTGGGCATCGGACTAATGGCCGTCGGCCTGGTGTTGGTCATGCTGGCCGGCACGCGTGGCCACGATTATCCCGGCGCGGCACGAGCCGCGATCGAACCGACCACTGGGTTAGAGTCGGAGTTGTAGGGGCGCCCGTAGTGGAATCGTGAGAATTCCGACGGTTTGCGTCTTGCTTCGGAATTCTCACGAATTCCGCTACCGTGCGGCTTTATGACGGCGCGGCGCCCCAGCCGCCGCCACCGGGGGTTTCGATCGTGAGCACGTCGCCGGGCTGGGCGCGAAACTGCACGATGCCGGTCAGCGGTTCGATGCGGCCGTCGGCACGCTCGAGCCAGTTGCGGCCCAAAGCGCCGGGCTGGCCGCCAGCTAGGCCATAGGGCGGAAAGGGGCCGCGGCGCTGCGAAACAATCGACACGTCCAACTCGCGCAGGAATTCCAGCCGCCGCACAATGCCGTCGCCGCCGCGATGCCGGCCTGGTCCTCCCGAACCGCGGCGAATCGAAAATTCCCGCACCCGCACCGGATACCGCTGCTCGAGCACTTCGGGATCCGTCAGCCGCGTATTGGTCATGTGCGTGTGTACGGCGTCAGCTCCCGGCCCCGCAGACGTCGCTCCGGAGCCGCCGCAAATCGTTTCGTAATAACCGAACGTCTCGTCGCCGAACACCACGCTGTTCATCGTTCCTTGGCTGGCCGCCGCCAATTGCAACGCTCCCAGCAGCACGTCCACCGTCCGCTGCGAGGTCTCGACATTGCCGCCAACCACGGCCGGGCTTTGCTCGGGAGTCGGCCCTTCGGTCGGGTTGAGCACGCACTCGGGCAGCACGATCCGCACCGGCGCCAGCACGCCCTGGTTCAAGGGAATGTCCTCGGCCAGCAACGTCCGCAATGAATACATCACGGCCGCCGTGACAATCGCGCGGTTGGCGTTCAGGTTGCCCGGCACGACGGGGCCGGTGCCGGTGAAGTCGATCGTCGCCTGCGAGCCTGCGAGCGTGATGGCGACGGCGATGGGCGTGCCGTCGTCGAGGTGATCGACAAACTCGCGGCGGCCGGCCGGCAACTCGGCGAGCCTGGCCCGGACTTTGCGCTCGGCGGCGGCCTGGATATGCCGCATGTAGGCCTCGACCACGGCGAGCCCGTACCGCTCGACGAGCCGGCCCAACTCGCGGGCTCCCAGCCGATTGGCCGCCAGTTGTGCCGTAACATCGGCCAGGTTGTCGTGCAGATTCCGCGTCGGATAGCGGGCCGTGGTCAGTAGCCGGGCCAGTTCGTCAACGCGCGAACGGCCACGATCGACGAGCTTGAAATTGCGAATGAGCACGCCTTCTTCGGCCAGGTTGCGCGACAAGGGGGGCAACGAACCCGGCCGCACGCCGCCGATCTCGGCATGATGGGCGCGGCTGGCCGTGAAGAACAGCAACCGGCCGCTGGCCGCGTCGTGTACCGGCGTGACCACCGTAACATCCGGCAGGTGCGAGCCGCCGCGATACGGGTCGTTGGTCACGTACGTGTCGCCGGCAGCCAGGTCGGGGTTATCGGCCACGATCCGCTTGACCGTTTCGCCCATCGCCCCTAAATGCACCGGAATGTGTGGCGCATTGACTACCAAGTCGCCCGAGCTGGTGAACAGTGCGCAACTGAAGTCGAGCCGCTCCTTCACGTTGACGCTCGAAGCCGTGTTGCGCAGCACGACGCCCATCTGCTCGGCGATGCCGGCAAACTGGTTGTTAAAAACTTCGAGCATGATCGGATCGGCCTCGGTCGAAACGGCCGCGTGGCCCGAACCGGGGCCATCGGTTAGCAACAGTTCGCCGCGACCGAGCACCCGGCCGCGCCAGCCGGGATCGATGACCGTCGTGGCCGTTTGCTCGACGATCACGGCCGGCCCGACGACGGAATCACCCGGCCGCAACCGCACCCGATCGAACACCTGCGCCAGGCGCCACGCGCCGTCGAAATAAGTCTGCACGGTCCGCTCCGCCTCTGGCTGGCGATCCACGAGTGCCACGGCCGGCCGCTCGACGACCACGCTGCGGCCGATGACTTCGACTCGCGCCGCCACCACTTCCACTGCCCGGCCCTGTTGCCGGTAGCCATAGAGCCGCTCGTGCTCGGCTGCGTAGCTTTCCATCCAGTCGGCCGCTAGCGGCTCGGAGATGGTCAAGAAACTGTCCAGGCCGCGGTAACGCAGATCGAGTGCGCGGCGGACTTCGATCCGGTCGTCGGGAATGCCCTCGCGCAAAACTTCGTCCCGCGCCTCGCGCTCGAGCGATTGGAACGAACGCTCGAGATCGGCTGCCAACTCCGGGCCGTAGTCGCGATAAATGCCGGCGGCGCGATGCCGGCTGACGTCGGCCATGCCGATGCCGTAGGCGCTCAGCAGCCCGGCATCGGGATGATTG
>DATCFX010001082.1:0-2133 GCA_036509275.1 Pirellulales bacterium
GGCGAGCGGCTGGCGCGAGCCTCCCGATGTCGACGGGGTGTCGCGCGGCGCTGGCGAATTACCGGGTAAGCTCGCGCTTGCCGCTCGCCGTGCGCACTGGCTGCCCCCGTTAAAACAAATGGGGCGGCCCCGCAAAAGGCCGCCCCATTCGATTTTTCCACGCGCCGCGGGATCGCTGGATCGCCGGGCCGCAAGATGTTGTTCGCCGCGCTAAAGTCTTAACGCCGCGAGCCGTAACCCCCGCCACCACCACCGCCGCCGTAGCCACCGCGGCCGCCACCACCACCGCCGCCACGATGTCCACCGCCGCCGCCACCGCCACCACCGCCGCCGGTGCGTTCCCGGGCTTCGTTGACCGTCAAACTACGGCCCTGGCAGTCGGATTCGTGGAGCGCTCGAACGGCCTGCTCCATGCCCTCCTGCGTTTCCATTTCGACGAAGCCGAAACCGCGCGAACGACCAGTCTCGCGGTCCGAGATCACCTCTGCCGATTGGACGTTGCCATAGGGACTGAACATTTCCCGCAGGTCGTCCGACGAATAGGTCCACGGCAGGTTTCCGACGTACAACTTTTTCCCCATTGAATCACCCTTCACCAAAACGAAAAGAAACATCCGCGGACTGCCGTCCGAGGAGCTGAACCACCAAGCGAATGCGCGACGGGCCAATCGGCCCGCAAGCGGATTTCGACGCGCTCGACCAGTCCTGGAGCACACACGCGACAGCGGAGCGATGAGCCCGAAACGTACCCCAAACAACTCGAATCTCTTCGCTCGGACTCGGCTCGCGGTCGGGCTCGTGGCGAGAAAAAAGAAAGTGTGCAGGACGGTATGTTCGAGGATCGCTCGCGTCTTGCGAGGGAGCTTCGAGGTCGAAACAGTTCGATTTGGGCATCTTATACCCGTTTTTTTCAGCATGTCCAGGCCAGCGGCGCCAAGAATGCCGGTACGCCCGACGCCCACAGCAATTCTACCACGCGCGCATCGTCGGGAGATCGGGTAGCGATGTGACAAGACGCGGAATTTTCGCTCGACGGGTGCGAAAATGCCGGCGACCCTGGCGGCCGACGCCGGCAAGCTCGCGGCTCCTTTCGCTCAGCCGTGCAACCGCTAAACTTTGACCGCAGAAGTCCCATGGCCGGCCGCCGGCACGCTCGCACCCCACGGAGACATTGTGATGGATTTCACGGACCGCCTGGCCGCGGCTGTCGCCCGCTTGCGGAACCCCGTTGTTGTCGGGCTCGATCCGCGCTGGAACGATTTGCCCGAGGCGCTGAGCGTCGCCTTCGACGGCCAGTCGCCAGCCGGCCGAGCGGCCGGCTATGCCGCCTTTTGCCGCGAGGTGATCGACGTCGTCGCGCCGCTGGTGCCGGTCGTCAAACCACAAGCGGCATTCTTCGAGCAGCTCGGACCGGCGGGCATGCAGGCCCTGGCCGACACGATCGCCTACGCCCGGCAGCGCGGCCTGCTGGTAATCCTGGACGGCAAACGCAACGATATCGGCTCGACCGCGACCGCGTATGCCGACGGCATCCTGGGCGAGGCAAGTCCCTGGCAGGCCGATGCCCTGACGGTCAGCCCTTATTTGGGCGACGACAGTTTGCAGCCGTTTTTTGACATGGCCAGCCAGCGCCAGGCCGGCATCTTCGTGCTGGTCAAGACCTCGAACCCCGGCGGCCAGCAGTTCCAGGACCTGGACTGCGGCGGCAAGCCCCTGTATCGCCACGTGGCCGACTACCTGGAAACGCTGGCCCAGCCGGCCGCGGGCCCATGCGGCTATGCCGGCATCGGCGCCGTGGTCGGCGCCACGTACCCGCAGCAGTTGGCCGAGCTGCGTACGGCGCTGGCCCACGCCTGGCTGCTGGTGCCGGGCTACGGCAGCCAAGGCGGCACGGCCAAGGACGTGGCCCCCGCCTTCGACGCGCGCGGGCTGGGCGCCCTGGTGAACAATTCGCGCGGCATTATCTTCGCCTATCGCCAACCCCGCTTCGCCGCCGGCCTTTCGCCTGCCACGTGGCAACAGGCCATCGAGCGCGCCACGCGCGACATGATCGCCCAGTTAGCGGCCGAAACCACGACCGGGCGCTTATAGGCTTAACGGCCCGTAAACGAGCCGGCTAAATGGCGCGCGTAC
>DATCFX010001083.1:0-3214 GCA_036509275.1 Pirellulales bacterium
CGCCACTAGCCCGCTGCCCTGCTACGCTTTTCGTCTGCCGTCGGGTCGGCGCGTCACGTTTCGGCTGTTAACGGCTGCGTCGCCGACGCGGGACGACGGCCCAGCGCAGCAGCGGTTCGTACTCAGCCGGCGGCAGCCGACCCGCGCCGACGCCGACGAGTTGACGATCCCGCTGGAGCACGTTTCACAAGCTGGTCGGCGCAAGCAAGGTGCCGTCAATGCCGAACTTTGTACGACGATCGCCGACGCCCAAGCGGCCGACGGCTGGCGCGACGAACTGCTTGCTCCGCATCCGGGGGCCAAAGGCGGCCGACCGCATTTGCTGTTCCATCTCAATCGCTTCACGTCCTGGCCCGAAGACGATCTGCTGCTGCCGCGCAATTTGCAGTCGCGGCTGCACGCCGAACTCGAAGCGCTCGTGGCGGCGGAACTTTGGTCGCCGGAAGCAATCGAAACCCTCGATGCGGCCGGGCTCGAACTCCGGCGGTCGCAGGCCAAAGTGCTACGCGACTTCGGCCTGCGGATCATCGACTGGCTGCAAGCCCGCGCCGACGTGTGGACCGGCCTGTGGTGCCAATTGCCGCAAATTGCCCGGACCGATTACTTGTGTACGCTCGATCGCGTGCCAGCTTCGCTCCGGGACCAGGTGCTCGAGAACGACGCCCAATGGTCTCGCTGGGCCGACTGGTTCGGACTGTCGGTCGGCGCTCGGGCGCAGCGGTCTGAGTTGCTTGAAAGTAATTCGTACCTGGTGGTCGACACGGCCTTGTACCCGCCGGCATTTGCCGCTGAACTGCTGACCTCGCAACAAGTCACGCGGCAGCCGGACGGCGTGCTCGTGCATGGCGAGAATGCGGCGGCATTGCGGCTGCTGGCGAGCCGATACGTGGGGCGCGTCGCGCTGTGCGCGATCGACCCGCCCTACAACACGGGCATCGGGGTCTGGTCGTTTGCCGATGCCCGGGCCCATGAGGCCTGGATCCGGATGATGGAAGACCGGCTGGAGTTGGCGAAAGAACTGTTGAGCGGCCAAGGGGCGCTGTTTGTGATGCTCGACGATCACGAGCAGGCGCGGCTGCGGCAGTTGTTGGATCGGGTTTTCGGCGAAGAGAATTTTTTGGCGACGATCGTGTGGGAAAAGGTCCACACGCGCAAGAATTCGGCCCGGCATTTTTCCGTGTCGCACGACTACATTCACGGCTTTGCACGCGACAAGCGGCGCTGGCGGCGGCAACTACTGCCGCGCGTCGCCCATGACGCATACACGAACCACGACGGCGACCCGCGCGGCCCGTGGAAGCCGGATCCCGTATACGCCAACAAGCCCTACCAGGCTTCGTACAAGATCGCCAAGCCAAACGGCGTGCTGCTCGACCCGCCGCCGGGGCGGTACTGGCGCTACAGCGAACGGTCGCTATTGGAGAAGGCGGCCCGACAGGAAGTCATGTGGGGCGCGGGCGATGCCTATCCGCTGGTCAAGCGGTATCTGGCCGACGCGCAGCCTGGGCTCGTCCCGGTCACGCTGTTCAGTCGCGAGTTCGCCGGCGACAACGCCGAAGCGAACGCGGAGTTGCGGGCGTTGTTCGGCCGCAGCGCGCTCGTGTCGTATCCCAAACCTTCGCGGCTGTATTACCGGCTGGCTCAAATCGCCACCACGGCCGATGCCGACCAGGTCGTGTTCGATTTTTTTGCCGGCTCAGGCTCGGCGGCCCAAGCCGTGCTCGCGCTCAACCGCGCCGACGGCGGCCATCGCCGCTTTGTGCTCGTCGAAAAAGGCCCCTGCTTCGACACCGTTCTGCTGCCACGCGTCGCCAAGTGCGTTTTTTCTGACGCCTGGAAGCACGGCCGCCCCATTGGCACCGGCACGAGCCAACTCGTCGAGGTTCTGCGCATCGAGTCGTTCGAAGACGCAATGTGTCGAGAATAAACGCCGCGGCCGGGTCGGCTACTGCGCCTCGCTGGTGCTAATAAAAACGTCGAGCTGCTGGCCGACGTAGAGCCGCTTGCCGCGGGTGTCGATCGAGTAGATGACTTGCAGCACGCGCGTGTCGACGCGCTCGGTGTTGTCGCCGGTGAGCGATTTCTTGGGCACGACGTACGGTTCGACGCGCACGAACTTCAGCGGATAGACCTCTTGCGGGCTGCCGCGCAGGGCGGCCTTGGCCGGCAGGCCGGGCTGAAAGCGCGGAATGTCGTGCTCGTCGATATCGACGCGCGCGTGCAACTGCTCGACGTTGCCCAGCATGATCAGGCCCTCGCCGGCCGGAGCGCCGACAAACTCGCCCGGCCGCACGTTCAATTGCAGCACTTCGCCATCCACCAGCGCCCGCACGCTCAAGCGATCGATCTCGGTCTGCACCTGCTCGACCTGCGAGCGGGCCTGGTCCACGGCCGCGCGGGCCACGGTCTTGTCGTACTTCCAGGCCCCGGCCTTGAGCAGGTCCAGCTCGGCGCGGGCCTTGTTGAGCCGGGCCTTGGCCATGCGATAGGCCTGCTCACGCGTCACCAGTTCTTGGGCCGAAATGATTTTCCGCGAAGACAGCTCGCGAGCCCGCATGAGTTGATCTTCCTGGTCGGCCAGGTTGGCTTCCCAATCGGCGACCTGGCTAAGCGAGACGGGCAGCTCTTCCGGCCGCGGCTGATTCTCGAGCCGCGTCAGATCGGCCTGGGCCGCTTCCAAAGCGGCCTGGCGATAGCGCAGGTCGGCCATTTGTGCCCGATCGTCGAGCCGAAACAGCTCGTCGCCGGCCTTCACTCGCTGGCCCACGTGTACGTCCACCGCGACGACAACGCCCGGCAGTGACGAGCCGATCTTGATGTTTTCGGTCTGCGGCTCGATCACGCCCGACCCGGCCACCGTGCGCACGTACGGATTGTGCGGCGGGTCGATCGACGGCTTACCCGGCGGCTCGACCTGATGCGCGCCGCGCACATGCACGACCGCAAACACCAGCAAGCCCAGGGCGATTAGCGGCAGAACGTATTTGGTGAACATGGGAAACTCAGGGGGAAATGATGAGTGATGAGTGATGAGTGATGAGTGATGAGTGATGAGTGATGAGTGATGAGTGATGAGTGATGAGTGATGAGTGATGAATGATGAATGATGAATGATGAATGATGAATGATGAATGATGAATGATGAATGATGAATGATGAATGATGAATGATGAATGATGAATGATGAATGATGAATGATGAATGATGAATGATG
>DATCFX010001084.1:0-2275 GCA_036509275.1 Pirellulales bacterium
TCCGTTGCCAGTTGTCCGTTGCCAGTTGTCCGTTGCCAGTTGTCCGTTGCCAGTTGTCCGTTGCCAGTTGTCCGTTGCCAGTTGTCCGTTGCCACGGACCACGGACCACTGACTACTGACTACTCCGAGTCTCGCTTTTCAGTTCGGCAAAATCGGCGTCCAGCCCAGCGCAAACGCCGCGCGCAGCACGCACCAGATGCATACGCCGCTGATAATGTCCACACCCAGCCCGGCGCCGATCATCCGCCGCACGGGGATCAACCCGCTGCTATAGACGATGGCATTGGGCGGCGTCGAAACGGGCAGCGCCGAGCCGAAGCTGGAGGCGAGCGTGGCGCCCATCAGCGGCGGAATCGGATCGATATGGCCGTAGCTGCAAATCCCCCAGATCACGGGAATCAGCGTGCTCACCGTGCCCGCGTTGCTGGTGAACTCGCTGAGCACGATGCCGGCGACAATGGCCAGGGCCATGATGATCCAGACGTCGCTGGTCCCCAACCAATCGAATGCCTGCTGCCCGACGGCCGCAGCCAGGTGCGTGAGCACCATCAGTCGGCCTAGCGCCAGGCCGGTTCCAAACAGGATCACGGTGCCCCAGTCGATCGCCTGGAAATCTTCGGCGGCCAGCGAAAACTCGCGCCGCCGCCAATCCACCGGCAACAGGTACAACAGCACCGGCGCCAATAGCGACGTGATCTCTTCGGGAAAATGATGGCTGAAAGCTTGCTGCACGTCCGGCGCCGCCACCAGCGCCAGAACGCCGGGCGTGACCCACAAGCTGACGACGACCAGGAACACGGCCAGCACGTTTTTCTCTCCTCGCCGCCACGGCCCCAGCCCGGCGCGCTCCGCGTGCAGATAACCGCGCAGCGTCGGCATATCGAGCCCGGCCGACGCGTGCGCCCGGCGCAGCCAGAAGAACAGCCCGACGAAAATTACCAGCATCAGCGGCACACCCACCATGCTCCAGCGCAGGAAGTCGATCGAACGGTTGAGGTATTCGGGGCGTTTGAAAAAACCCATCGCGACCACGTTCGTGGCGGTGCCGATGGGCGTGGCAATGCCGCCGGTGCTCGAGGCGTAGGCGGTCATCAGCAGCAACGTCGAGGCATACGGCGAACGTGCGAACTGCCCATGCTCGGTGCCGCTGGCCGCGGCCAGCACGGCAATGGTCCCCATCGTGACCGGGTAAATCATGGCGGTGGCCGCCGTATTGCTGATGCACATCGACACCAGCCCGACCGAGAGCCCGACGCCCAGCAGCACGGTCGACGCCGTGCGGCTGGCCCAGCGCGTACAGAGGATCGACAGCGCGAGGCGGCGGTCGAGGCCATGCCGCGTCATGCCGCGGCCGATGAACATGCCGCCCAACAGAAAATAGACGCTCGGATCGGCAAACGGCTCGAGCACGATCCGGGCCGGCTGAAACCCTCCGCCCGTGCCCGTCGCGGGCACTGCACCCAAGATCACGGCCAGCGACACCGCCAGCAGGCCCGTGGCCGGAATCGGAATCGGCTCGGTGATCCACCAGATGATGGTCAGCAGCATGATGCCCGACAGCCGATGCGCTTCGGGCGTGAGACTGCCGGCCGGCACCAGCGCGAGCCAGCCGATGAGCACCGCCGGGCCCAGGATCAGGCCGATGCGGTCGATCGGCAGCCGCGCCCAAAAGCCGTCCGGCGGTTGTCGGTCCGATCGAGATTTCTTGGATTTGGGCATTAAAGGTTCTTTTTCCGGGGGCCCCTCGTCCGCATTGGCCCCGCTCAAAAGGGATCGCCAACCGGTTGGTGTTCAGACTACGATAGACGGACTATGAATCGCGAACAATTGGCTGCGGCGGCCGAATCACTCCTGGCCGGCCGGCTGTCGATCACTGACTTTGTCGATCAGTTGGGCACCATCGCCGACGTGGGCGAGGCCCAAGTGGATCTCGATCGCCGGCGGCGTTGTGGGTTTCCGGAAGTCGTTTACGGTCCGGGCAAGACGGTCGGCGCCCTGGAAAAAATCTTTCACGCGCTGCTCGCCAGCGGCGCCCCGGTGCTGGCCACGCGCATCTCGCCTGAGCAGGCGGCCGCCCTGGAACCGATGTTTCCTGCCGGCCGCTACCATCCGCTGGCCAGAACTTTTCGCATCAGCCTGGCGAGCGCCGGGGACGCGCCTCGGCCGGATCAGGGGCACGTGGCAGTCGTCACGGCCGGCACTAGCGACTTGCCGGTGGCCGAAGAGGCCCGCGAAACCGCGCTCTGGACGGGTGCCCGCGTGACGCTGGTCCAGG
>DATCFX010001085.1:0-2027 GCA_036509275.1 Pirellulales bacterium
GCATACCGTGACCGGCCCCGAGCTGATGGAGCTGATGCGGCAGCAGGCAAGCAACTTCGGCACCGAGATCCGCACGCAGGACATCGTGAAGGTCGATTTTTCCGTCTTCCCGCGGGTGCTGGTCGCGCGCAGCATTCTGGAAGAGGACAAGCTCGACCTGGTCGAAGCCTGCGCGATTGTCGTCGCCACCGGCGCCCGAGCCAATTACCTGGGCCTGCCGTCGGAAGATGCCTACAAGAACCGCGGCGTCAGCGCCTGTGCCGTGTGCGACGGTGCGCTGCCGCGATTTCGCAACCGGCCGCTGATTGTCGTCGGCGGTGGCGACTCGGCCTGCGAAGAGGCCACGTACCTCAGCAAGTTCGCCAGCAAGGTTCACCTGGTACACCGCCGCGATCAGTTGCGGGCGTCGAAGATCATGGCCGAGCGGGCCGAGAAGGACCCCAAAATCCAGCCCGAGTGGAACAGCACCCTGGAAGAAGTGCTGGGCACGGCGCGCGAAGGCGTGACCGCCGTCCGGCTGCGGAGCACGCTCGATAGTTCCGACCGCGAGCTGCCGGCCGCCGGTGTGTTTCTGGCCATCGGGCATACGCCCAACACCAGCTTTCTCGACGGACAGGTGGCACTGACGAAGAAGGGCTACATCGCCTACACGACGCCGTTTCGCACGGCCACCAGCGTGCCCGGCGTGTTTGCCGCCGGCGACGTGGCCGACGACTACTATCGCCAGGCCATTACGTCGGCCGGCACCGGCTGCATGGCCGCGCTGGACGCCGAACGTTGGCTGGCCGAACACCACGGACATTGACGACTCGGTAGCGGAATTCGTAAGAATTCCGCAGTGGGCGGTAGCGGGATTCGTGCGAATTCCGCCGTGGGGTAGCGGGATTCGTGAGAATTCCGCCTGTGATCTTTTCGGAAGTTTCACAACTTCCGCTACAGGAGCGCACGCGTGGAAAAGATGAGTGTGGCCGAAGCCCGGCTGGCGTCGTCCATTGGCAGCCAGGTGAAGCTCGAAGGTTGGGTCCGCACGCGCCGCGACTCCAAGGGTGGCTTCAGCTTTATCGAGCTCAACGACGGCTCGTGCCAGGGCAACATTCAGATCGTGGCCGACGGGTCGCTGGCCAACTACGAGAGCGAGATCAAAAAGCTGGCCGCCGGCTGGAGCATCGGCATCGAAGGGCTCATCAAGCCTTCGCCGGCCAAGGGGCAGGAGACCGAAGTTCAGGCTACGGCCGTCAGCGTGTATGGATCGGCCGATGCCGAGACTTATCCGCTGCAAAAAAAGCAGCACTCGTTCGAGTTCCTGCGCAGCATCGCGCATCTGCGCCCGCGCACCAACACGTTCGGCGCCATCGCCCGCGTGCGCAACTGCGTGTCGCGCACGATCCACCGCTTCTTTCAGGAGCAGGGCTTCCTGTACGTTCAAACGCCGATCATCACGGCCAGCGACTGCGAGGGCGCCGGCGAGATGTTCAAGGTCACGACGCTCGACCTGGCCAAAGCGCCTCAGCAGGCCGGGCGCGTCGACTTTTCGCACGACTTCTTCAACCGCCCGGCTTATCTGACGGTCAGCGGCCAGTTGCAGGGTGAGATCTTTGCCTGCTCGCTGGGCAAGATTTACACGTTCGGTCCCACCTTTCGCGCCGAGAACTCGAACACCTCGCGACATCTGGCCGAGTTCTGGATGGTCGAGCCCGAGATGGCTTTTTTCGACCTGAACGACAACATGCACCTGGCTGAAAAATTCCTGAAGCGCATCTTTCGCGACGTGCTCGAGCAATGTCCCGAAGACATGCAGTTTTTCAATGCCCGCATCGACAACACCGTGCTGGCCACGCTCGAGTCGATCCTGAACAGCGAATTCCGCCGGCTGCCGTACACCGAGGCGATCGAGATCCTGGAGAAATCGGGAGTCAAGTTCGAGTTTCCCGTGGCTTGGGGCCAGGACCTGCAAGCCGAGCACGAGCGCTACCTGGCCGAACAGCATTTCCACTCGCCGGTCATTCTCTACGACTATCCGCGGGCGA
>DATCFX010001086.1:0-5054 GCA_036509275.1 Pirellulales bacterium
CCTAAGTAGAACCCTGTGGTCGTGCCTGCACGGCAGGCGTATTCCCATTCCGCCTCGGTGGGCAGGCGGAACTGCGCGTTCCGGGCGGCGGTGGTTTGGTTCATCCGCTCCAAGAATTGCTGGCAGTCGTTCCACGATACATGTTCAATGGGGCGCTCCAAGTTGCCCTGGAACGGACTCGGATTGGTCCCCATCACTACCAGCCATTGGGCTTGGGTACCTCGGTGATCCCGAAATAAAACGGACGCGTAATGTTGACTTGGTGCGAGCGTTCATTTCCTCCCTGTGCGCCATGGGCGCCCATCATGAACGTGCCGGCCGGGATCAGGCGAAACTTCATGCCGACGCCCGGGGCCAGGGGCAGTTCGATCGTTTCCGGCAGTTTCCCCGCGGAGCCCGGTTGCGCCACGGTCACCTTGCCGCCCAGATCCTTGAGCCGCTTTTCTACGATGGTTTTTGCCAGGCCGGTCAAGCCGGGTTCGGCCAGCGAGTACCAATAGGCCGCGCCGGCTCGCAGATCGGCCTTGTCTTTGCCCTTGGCCTTCTCGGCCGCGGCGAACCAGGCATCGCCCATCTCGGCCAATGCGGCCGGCTCCGTCGGCGGTTTCAGGCCTTTGGCCGACAAATCCTTCAGCGGCCCGTCCGGTCCCTTGGCCAGGTGCGCGAGGCCTCGCTCCCAATCGCCTTGCACGAAAGCAAAATGTCGGCCTACAGCCAGATTGGCCGCCGGATCGTCGGGCGATTGGGCCAGCGCTCGTTCGGCCTTCTTCCATGCTTCCCATTGCTGCTTCGCCGAGCCTACGGTCTTGCCGGCCTCGACCACGCGTTTTGTCAGGGCGGCATCCTTCGCCTTTCGCCCCGCCGCCAAAGCCGTGTCCGCCAGTTGCTTGGCCGTGTCGAAATCGTCGGCCGCCAGCGCTTCCTCGATCCGGCCCAGCGACATTTCGGCGATTTTGCGGTTCACGTCGGCCGGATGCGGCTTGCCGGCCATTTGATCCAAGGAAGCGGCCAATTCCTGCAAGGGCTCGACCGCAAAATGGCCGGCCAGCATGCCGATCGCCCGCTCGGCCAGCGCCGGACTGGCAGCCTCGACCGCCAACTCGCGGGCTTCCTGCAACACGCAATACAGCGCCGTGGCATCGTCTTTCGTCTGCTGCGACTCGTTCAGCAGCTTTTCGGCCAGCGCCGCCTTCGCTTCTGGCTGTTTCGCATGGGCGTACTCATCCTTGTAAAGCTCCTTGATAAGCTTGAGTGCTCCACGCTGGCCTTCCGCATTCGGGATCGGCAGCTTGCCATCCGCCGTCGCCGGCTGTTGGTCGGTAGCAGCGGGCTGATCCGCCGCCTTCCTGGCGACCACCGGAGCGGCTGGAACTGCCGCCACTGCGGGCGCTTTCGATGGCGACCAATCGATATCGCAGTTCGGCAGGGCCTCTTTGAGCTTTTCGAAGCCTGCGTGAGAGATTGGCGGATCGCTGAGCGTGAGCTTGGTCAGCGACTTCATCCCCGCCAGCGTTTCGACGCTGCGATCGGTGATGTGCGTGTCGCGGAGCCATAGTGTCTGGAGCGGCAGGCTAGCGATTAGGCTCAATCCTGGGTCGCTGATCGCTGTTTCCCGAATGTTAAGATACCGCAGTGTCTTACAGTCCTGGAGATCCTTCATGGCCGCGTCGGTGATACGGGTCACTTCGACGCTAAGCCGCTCCAGCGGCAGTTGGCTGAGATAGCCGATAGCCGCGTCGGTGATCGGCGTGCCGTACAACGTCACTCTTGTCAGCGACTTCATTCGGGAAAGGCTTTGGGCTCCCCGGTCGGTGATCGGCGTCCCGCCGCCGCTGAACGACGAGAGGCGATTGAGCGCCGTAAGCTGCTCGACGCCGGCATCGCCGAACGAAGTGCGAGAAACGTCCAGGCCGTCGAGCCGGGGATGCAGGCGGATGTGTTTGGCGGCGTCGCTCGTGATGGCCGTCTCGAGCAGGCTCAAGCTGAGAAGGCGGCTCAGGCCGTCGAGATGCGCCAATGCCGCGTCATCCACCTGGTGCAGACCCGGTAGATTAACCCCGTAGACTTTCAACTGGCCGGCGGGCAGTTCGTTTGGGCGCGAAGCCGGGATCGCCGGCTGCCCGTCCAGGCCTACCCTCACGTTGCCGCCGACGCTCAGGACCCACTCGGCGGCTTTCCGCTCCAGCGCCGGGTTGAACGGGATTTCCGGCGGGCTGTTGCTCTCGGAAGCCGCCGCGGCTGGCGCGATGCTCGTTGGGGCCGGAACGGTCGGATGGTCGGCAGGCGATCTGCTGCTTGTCGGCGATGCTGTTGCAGCGGTCGTGGCAGTAGGGGCAGTGGGCTTCGCCGACGGTGGAGGATCGTCCGGTCGCCCTTCGGCCTGAGCTCGGGACGAAGGCTGACGCCCCCGGCTCGCCGTGGAAGCCGCCGCCTCCGAGTTTGGCGCCCCTTCGGTGCCTTTCCAGACCATGCCAAGGATCAGCCAGCCGCCGATGCCCAGCAGCAACGCGACGGCCACGCCGGCGGCAATTAGCGGCATTTTCGAGCGGGCCGCCGGAGTTTTTTTCTTCGATGCACGCGCGCCGCCGGCCAGATCCGACGGTACTGCCGTGGGCGCCACCGGCGCGGCGGTGGCCGCAACTGCAATCGGCGCACGGCCGCCTTTGGCCGCTTCGAGCGCCTCGCGAGCCTCGCGCATGGTCGCATAGCGCTGCTCGGGCCGCTTGGCTACCATCTTGCGGTACACGGCTTCGATTGACGGCGGCACGTCGGGGCGAGCCTGCACGAGCGATGGGATCGGCGCCTCGCGGTGCGCCACCAACTTCTTCATCGACGTGTCGCTGTCGTACGGCTTCTTGCCGGTGAGCAGGTAATAGAGCGTGCAACCCAGGCTGTAGATATCGCTGCGGGCGTCGGCGTGCTTGGTGTCCAGGGCCTGCTCGGGCGACATGAAATCGACCGTGCCCATCACGCTGCCGGCCGCCGTCAGCCCGTCGTCGGCCTCGCCATCGGCTAGCGGGTTATCGAATCGGGCCAGGCCCATGTCGAGAATCTTGACCGTACCCTGCTTGTCCAACAGCAGGTTCGAGGGCTTCACATCGCGGTGGATCACGCCCTGGGCATGGGCATGCTCCAGGCCACGGGCGGCCTGCACGGCGCAATCGATTGCTTGCGACACGCTCATCGGGCCGTGGGTTTTGATGATCGCGGCCAGGTCCTGGCCCTCGACGTATTCCATCACCAGGTAATGCATGCCGCCCACTTCGTCGGCATCGTGCGCAGTGACGATATTGGGGTGCGTCAGCCGGGCCGCCGCTTTCACCTCGCGTTGAAAGCGGGCGATGGCGTCGGGCGAATTGAGCAGCTTCTTGGGTAGCACCTTGAGCGCGACAACCCGATCCATGCGGCGGTGGCGAGCCCGAAAGACCTGGCCCATCCCGCCGGCGCCCAGCTTATCGAGCACGAGATAATTGCCCAGCACCAGGGCTTCGGCTCTTCCTTGATAAACCGCTGCCGCTTGGAAGCGGGAGAGTTTGCCCTGCTCAACAAGCTCGCGGGCCAGCGGGTCAGCGTCGGCCGCCGACTTATCTAACCAGGTGGCTTTTAGCCGTTCGATTTCTGCCGGCGGCACCAGGCCGATCTGGGCGAGCGACTCGAGAAATTTTGATATGGACACACTCACGATGCCGCCTCGCAAGAACGGGAGAGTTGCGGGCATTTTCGTCGAAAAAACTTCGACAAGCAACCACCGTGGCCCAGATCCCAGGAAAAGCGCAAAGTCGCTTTGTCCGAACGTTTGGGCGACCGTCTCGTAGAACCGCGACTTACGCCCTAGCGCTCCGCCACGAGGCGTTGCATCACGCCCGGCACGTTGCTGATCAGCCCGTCCACGCCGGCCGCTAGCAGCCGGCGGGCCTCGGCCGGCTCGTCCACGGTCCAGGCCCAGGCTTTGAGCCCGCGGGCGTGAATCGCGGCGATGGCCGGCTCGTCGAGCCGCGCGGCTTCCCAGCCGACCAGGCTCGCCCCCAGCGCGCGGGCCGCGTCCAAAACCAGGTCGTTGGGCTGCTTGTCGCCCAGCGCCCCCAGCAGCAGTTCGGGGCAAAGTTCGTGGCAATCGCGCAAGAAATGCCAATCGAACGCGTGTACCGTGACCCGATCGATCGCGCCGAGAGATCGCAACAGCGCGACGCAACTGGCCGCATCGCCGCTCTTGCGTTCGATCATCAAGCACGCTCGAGGTGCGATGGCCGCCAGCACCTGTTCGAGGCTCGACAAGCGCGTGCCGGCGAAGTGCGGCGCAAACCAACTGCCGGCGTCCAACTCGCGCAGCTGCGCGAACGTCTTGCTCGCCAAGGGAATCTGCCGATCGGCCCAGCGACTGCAAGCATCGGTGGTGCGGTCCAGAAATTCGTCGTGAAACACGACGGACACGCCATCGGCCGAAGCCAGATAGTCCAACTCGACGAAGTCGGCGCCCAATGCCGCGGCCGATTCGAACGCCGGCAGCGTATTTTCCGGAGCGTTACGGCTATCGCCGCGATGGGCAATCACCAGCACGCGCGAAGCGGCCACCAAGTCGCGGGCCGAGGCCACACATGGGTTCCAGGTCACGGCTCGTCGTCTCTCGGCCCCAAGGGGAAGAACACAATGCGCTCACGATATTCCGGCTCGACGCGGCTGAGGCGCTCGAGCAGCGCGGAAACGGCGTGCTCCCGCAGGGAGTAGCTATCGATCAGCCACCCGAGGCCATTGGCTCGTGGCAGTCGCTCCAAAACGACCCCTGGGGGCGGAGTCATTCGGCCTCCGCATAGGTGTTGAGAATATCCATTCGCAAGACGGATCGGAGGGACTCGATAACCGGTCGCATTTCGGCGGCGGTCGGATCGTCGAGTACAGCGGTGACGGACCCTGCCGAAAGTATCAAGTAGAGCATCGAGTTGGGCGGTGAATCGGAGCTATCTGCGTCCCAAGCAGCCTCCGCTTCCGCGTTGGGATAGAACAGCAGCTCCTGCACGCGGCCGATCGGGATCTCGCTGTAGCTGCGGTACTTCTCG
>DATCFX010001087.1:0-11237 GCA_036509275.1 Pirellulales bacterium
AGCTGCACGCCGGCCGGCTGGCGGGGCAGCCCGCCTGGTTTCTGTTACTGCTGGCCCCAGTATCGGCGGCCCTGGCCCGGCTGACATGGACCAGCGGTCGGGCCGACCGCCCAGCACCGGCGCGAACGGCCATCCTGGCGATCGTGGCGTTTATGACCGTGATGTTCGTGGGCGTATACAACAATGCCCTGTTGGCAGCCAGCGGACACACTCGCGAAGAAGTGGCCGAACTCAAACAGCGGCTGCCCGAGGGCGTACACCTCCAGAGCTTCGGGCAGGTGCATCACCTGTTTGCGTATCACTTCGGCCAGGCGATCGAGCGGCGTGCTTGGCCGGCGGCCGGGCAATCGGTCGAAGACGTCGATTATTTTTGCTTCGACCAATACGACGGTCGAAAGGTGGACGTGCCGTTTGCCTGGGAGCCGCTGGCCGTGATTGCCTGCGATCGCAACCAGCGCGCCCAGCCGCGCGACGCCGTGATCGTCGGCCGCCGCCTGCCCACTGCCACCACCGCCCGCAGCCGCACGTCCGATGCCCGATAGCGGAAGTCGTGAGAATTCCGGAAGTCGCACGACTTCCGCTACGGCGCTGCGTAGGCCCGGCGAGCCGAGCGGGGCGGGGCCTGCGTCGAGCGTCAGCCCTGGGTCCCGCTCGGCTCGCGGGACCTACGCAGCGCAAAAAAATTCCCCCGGGCATTGTCGACCAGAGGCGACAAGCCCGGGGGAACAGACCAACAGGATTGGCCAGGCGCGGCGGGGGCCCAAACAGCCGACCGCGCGCCCGAACCGGGGGGGACTACGAGGAAGTCGCCAGCGAGCCGGCGACCTTCGTGAACGTGGCGTTCGCGTTGGTGCCGATCGATTGAATCGCCGTCAAGCACACGATCACGATCAAGGCCAACATCACGGCGTACTCAACCGCGGTGGGGCCGTCTTCCGACTTCAGGAAACGCTGAACTTTTTGCACGAACACCTGCATGATAACCTCCGATTTGAATTGGCGGGCCGTGGGGGGCCGACCATGTTGTCGAGATACGAGCCTTGAGTCTTCCCGGTGCGTGACGAACAACTCCCTTCGCAGGGAAGATGCCGTCAACCGCACCTAGGAAAACCGTACGTTACGTTTGTCACCCTCACATCCAAGTCCATCCGGGTTGTGTGGCAGCGAACCGGACCACAGGCGTCGCAGTCGATATCCACGGCACAATACTGTGCCTTTCAACGCCGCCCGAGCCTCTACGAGGCCCTGGCGGCATGCACCCTTTCGGCAGCCAGACCTCCAGGAGAGAACGTCTCTCCTGGCCCTTGGCTTTGCGTCCCGGCCTCACGACCGGTTTGCCCTTTCGAGTATGCGGAGGCGGCAGGCCCCGGCTGATTGCGCAGAACTTCCTGGAAAATCATTCGCAAGCGAACGGCCAACAGGCAGAAACTGCGCCAGACAAGACCTTCGATGCGGCTCGACCGAAGAACCACCCGACGCCCGGCAAACTGCCCGGCGTCCGCGGCGAGTCCACGCCCAAGTCGCACCCTTTTTGAAGAGGCTTACGCGAACGCGTTTGTCATCCCCTTCACTAAAAACCTAGTTCGCCAGGGCAGGCTGTCAAATCGATCGGGTATTTTTTTCAACTCCCAGGCAGCAACAGCCGATAAGCGCCCCCGTGTGAGCGTCGTATTTGTAGTTGAGGTAAGGCGGCTTTTCCGCAGCCCAGTCCCTTTAGGGCTGGGACAACGCGGCCGCGAAATTTCCTTCCCATTCCGATGCGGCCACCGGCCGCATCGGAATGGGAAGGAGGGAATTCAGTCGCGGATGGTAGCCCCAGCCCTAAAGGGACTGGGCTACGGAAAACGAGTGGGGGAAGCCGCCGCCTCGGGCGTAGCAATTTCCACCGATTTTCTAGGCGCCCACACAAGCGCCCCCGCCATCCGGATTGCCCTGGCAGAAAATGCCGGCCCGGTGGTAGGTTGATAGTAGGCGCAGTTCTTGGGCACGAATTGCAAGACACCACCCCAGGCACCTGAGTCAAACGAGCTGACATGGGTTGGCCGCAAGCCATCGTGGACGAACTCGAGGACCCGCGCTATTGGGCCTATACGCCCGGCGCAGGCCCGGCCACCGAACCCACGGCGATGGCAGCCTTGGCACTCTTGGGCCACGGCCGCACGGCCGCGGCGCACAAGGCGTGCGATCTGCTCGTCGAGCGGCAAGAGGCTGCCGGCAGCTTGGGAATCGGCACCGGCGAGCAAGCGCCGCACTGGGCAACTGCGCTGGCGGTGCTGGCATGGCAGGCCGCCGGCAAAACTCCCGACGCGCAACCCAGCTCGTCGAAATACGCCCAACCGATCGAGCGGGCCGTCGAGTGGATCCTCTCGGTCGCCGGACAGATCATGCCGCGCAGTCCCGACCTGGGGCACGACACGACGCTCAAAGGCTGGCCTTGGGTCGAAGGCACGCATTCCTGGATGGAGCCCACGGCCTATTGCGTGCTGGCACTCCGGGCCACCGGCCACGCCACCCATAACCGCACGCGCGAGGCGGTCGTATTGCTGAACGATCGCCTGCTGCCCGAGGGCGGCTGCAATTACGGCAATACAATGGTGCTGGGCCAAACGCTGCGGCCGCAACTCGAACCCACCGGCATCGCGCTGCTGGCCCTGGCCACCGCGCCCGATCGCGACGGCAAGATCGCCCGGGCGTTGGAATATGCCAGCCGGCAGGTCGGGCCCGAGACCACGGCTTATTCGCTGGCGATGGGTTTATTGGGCCTGGCCGCGCACGACCGCTGGCCGGAGGCCGCGCCGGCGTGGCTCGAGCGCGCCTGGTCGCGCAATACCACGCTCTCGCTGGGCGTGCCGCGCCGCGCGATGGTGGCGCTGGCCACGTTGGGTCCCCGCTCGCCGCTGGTCACGCTGGCACGAGGAGAGCAACCTGCATGACGCCCGAGCAGCCCACGAACACTGGTCAAGGCGTGCCGCGGATCGATCGCCGCGCGCTGCTGTTGGGCACCGGCGCCGCACTGGTCGGCGCGGCGGCTGCCCCGCTGATGTTTCAGAAACGCGCCTCCGTGTTCATCGCCCGCGGACAGCGCTACGATTCCGGCCTATCGACGACCATTCGCGACGGCTTGCTGGCCACCGGCATCGACGTGGCCTGGCTGCGGGACCGGCGCGTGCTGCTCAAGCCGAACATGGTCGAGCCGTCGCGTAGCGCGCCGCAAATGACGACGCATCCCGCCATGGTGCGTGCCACGGCCGAAGTGTTTCGCGGCTGGGGCGCCCGGGTGACGGTGGGCGAAGCCCCCGGGCACGTGCGCGATACCGAAATGGCACTGGTCGAGTCGGGCGTGGGCGAGGCGCTGAAGGACGACAAAATCGAATTTGCCGATTTGAATTACCAGGAAGTCGGCTGGCGGCCGAACAAGACCAAAATCTCGCCGCTGACGGGCTTGTACTTTCCCAGCGCCGTCATGGAAGCCGACCTCGTGGTATCCATGCCCAAGCTCAAAACGCACCATTGGGTCGGCATGACCGCTTCGCTCAAAAATATGTACGGCACGCTGCCCGGCATCGTCTATGGCTGGCCCAAGAACGTGCTGCACCACGCCGGCATTCCCGAGACGGTGATCGACATCAACGCCGCCGTGGGCAAGACCGTCACCGTCATCGACGGCATCACGTGCATGGAAGGCGACGGGCCGATCATGGGCAGCCCCAAGCAAATGGGCCTCGTCGTCGTGAGCACGAACCTGACCGCGGCCGACGCCACCTGCGCACGGATCATGGGCTTCGATCCCGGGGAGATACATTACCTACATCTGGCCAACGGCGTGCTGGGGCCTGTGCCCGACCAACTGATCAAGCAGCGCGGCGAGCCTTGGCAGGAGTTGGTCTCGCAGTTCCAGATTCTCGACCAGCCCCATCTGCGTCGCATCCTGGCCCGCGGCCACGGCGAATTGACTTCGTAGCTCGAAGCCAGCTAGCGCCGCCGGCTGCCTTTCAGAACTTCCGCTCCGCTGGCGGCGGCGGGGTCCATTGATATAGCCAGGTCTCGGTGAGAGGGCGGCCGGCGGATCGCAGATAGAGACGCAGATCGATCGGCTCGCGGCTCTCGTCCGTGGGTTGCAGATCGAAGATCGCGCGCCAGCCGTCAATGGCGGTCAAAGGCCGCGCCGAGGGGACCTCGATCACGCCGCGCGAGGCGTGGATGACTGGCTCGACCTTGGCATCGGCCGCGAGCGCGGCCAGATTGCCGCCGGCAAAATCGACGACGAAACGGCGCGAGTAGTGTTTCCGCGCTTGCCCGACCACACCGCCGATCCCCGTGCGGGTAGCCCGCACCGTGGCCAGCGGCGGCGTCACCGGTGGCTTCGCACCCCACGATAAGCGATAGGCGAAGGCGAGTTCCTGCTGCGGTTGCGGCGTTTCAGCGGGATGCCAGAAGGCGACGATGTTGTCGAACGTTTCGTCGGCCGTCGGGATTTCGACCAACTGCACCGCTCCGCGTCCCCAGCCTTTGCCCGCCGGGCCGGGTTTCGGCTGGACCCACACGCTTGGCCGGCGATCGTAGAAGGCGCCGTCGTCCTGATAGTGGTCGAAATTGCGATCGCGCTGGAGCAGACCGAAGCCGCGCGGATTGTCGTCAAAGAACGAATTCAGCCGCACGACGGGCGGATTCACTAGCGGCCGCCAGATCCATTCGCCCGCCCCAGTCCACAGCGCCAGCCCATCCGAATCGTGGATCTCGGGGCGGAAGTCGGCGCTCACGCGGCGGTCGTTTTCGCCGCACAGAAACATGCTCGTGAGCGGCGCGATGCCCACGTGCTGGATCGGCCGGCGCGGATACAGCGCCGCATCGATGTCCATCGTCAGCGTCTCGCCCGGCGCAATCGTGAATCGATACGCGCCGCTCACACTGGGAGAATCGAGCAACGCATACAACGTCATGCGGGTCGCACCCGGCTGCGGTCGCTCGAACCAGAATGCGTCGAAAATCGGGAATTCTTCGGGCGTCGGCAGCCCGCAATCGATCGCCAGGCCGCGTGCCGACATGCCGTATTGCCGGCTGGCGCCTACGGCGCGAAAGTAACTCGCGCCCTGAAACGCGGCCACGTCGCGCTTCCAATCGGTATGAAACAGTAGTTGAAATCCGGCAAACCCCAGCGAGGCGGGCAGCCGCCCGGCGTCCACGCCGCTGGCGCCGTAGTCGAACAGCGCCGATTCGTACGGCAGGGGTCGCGCGCGGCCGTCGACCACCTCGAACATCTTCACCGGCACTTTGTTGTAAAGGCCGAGATGGAAGAACTTCACGCGAAAATTCACTGCCTGATTGCGCCACAGTGCCTGCTGCTGCTTGAAGCGGATGGCTTGCATCTGGTCCCAATTCAGATGCGCAATCGGTGCGGGCAACGAACTGGGCGGCGGCCGGTACGCCTGAGCGGCAAGCGTCCGCGCGTGAGTCTTGAGCCATTCGTAGTCAAAGGTTTGCGCGCCGGTCGCCGGCAGGCCAGCCGGGTTGTCGGCTGCCAAAGTGAATTGATACGAACCTGCCAGGCTGGTGGCGATTAAGCTGGCCGCCACGAACATGTTGAATCTGTGCATCGAGAGTGCTCGTAAAGGATTAACGACATCGCAGGAGGAGTTATGGCCGCCTCCGCAGCAATTTACGGGGCGAAGCAAGTTCACCCGCAGCCGATGAAAGCGACTTTTTTTACTCATCTCGGCACAGCGCTTGCGGAACATGATCGAATCTCGCACTGCCCGAAGCTTTGCAATTCAATTCTTTGACGGGAGTTTTTCTGGTGCGATCGCCATCGAATGACGGAACAGTCTGCGCAACGCGCCACGAGTTCGTGGAGCCACAAATTCGCGTGGAAGCGCGTGCCGAACGCGTACTGGCGGAATATCTGCGCCAATGGGGCTTGCGCGATCCGACGACGATCGCCACGCATTGCCGGCGCTGGGTCCGCGAGGCGGTCGAGCGCGTCGGTAGCCAGCCGGGCGGGCAGCCGGTGGCCATTTGCCGCGCCGCGGTGGAAGCGGCCATTTCTGAAATCGATGAATGGCTCGATCATCTCTCGGCGCTGGCCGCGGTCAACGGCGACGACGCCCGAGCGCGGCGCGGCCTGTTGGCGATTGAAGTCCAAACCATGATCGACAAGTATCCCGAGGCGCTGCTGAACTACGATGCGCTGCCGGCGCCGCTCATGAAACACATCCGTCGCGCATCTCACTCGGCCGTGCCGGCAATCCACGCCACGCGGATGCGCGCCCAGCCGCTGGGGCAATTGGCCTCGCCGTTGACCTGGCGGTGGTGGAAACTGGGGGCGAGCCGGATGTTGACGTCGGCCGCGCTGCGGCTACACCTGGCATGGCCAGGGCGGGGACCAGCATGAGCTGCGCCCGGCGTGCATCCCGGGCGGGTCCCCGCGCGCTGCTGGCGGCGTTGACCATGCTGACGACCGCCGGGGGAACGTGGATCTTTTGGCAGTCGTTGCCCGCGGCGAGCCCAGCCTGGTTGTCGTTGGCCTTGCTGCTGGTGTTCGTCGTGCTGTTTGTGCAGTTGGCGTTCTCGTTCTGGATGGCGACGGCCGGATTTGTTTGCGCGCTGCGGACACGGCATGCGCCGCCGGAGGAACGGGCGATCGCGCGCTTCGAGGCCATGTCGCCTGGAACGACGGCAATCGTGATGCCGGTTTACAACGAGTCACCGCATCGTGTGTTTGCCGGGCTGCGCGCCGTTCACGAGTCGCTCCAGGCCACGGGGCACGGCCAGAGATTCGACTTTTTCGTGCTCAGCGACACGACGAATCCGGACCTCTGGTTGGCCGAAGAACTGGCCTGGGCCCAACTGAACCAGGCCCTCGGCGCAGGCAGCCGCGTCTATTACCGCCATCGGCCGAAGAACGCCGGGCGCAAGGCCGGGAACATCGCCGATTTTTGCGAGCGCTGGGGTTGGGCCTACCGCTACATGATCGTGCTCGACGCCGATAGCGTGATGAGCGGCGAAACGCTGGTCGAAATGGTGCGCCGCATGGACGACGATCCCCAGACCGGCATCCTGCAAGTGCCGCCGGTGCCCGTCAACCAGGTTTCGCTGTTCGCCCGCTGCCAGCAATTCGCCGCCAGCGTGTATGGGCCGGTTTTTCTGCAGGGCTTCGCCTGGTGGTCGCACGTCGACGGCAACTATTGGGGGCACAACGCGATCATTCGGATCGAGCCGTTTCTGAATCATTGCGGGCTTTCGCATTTGCCTGGCATCGAACCGCTGGGAGGCGAAATCCTGAGCCACGACTTCGTCGAGGCGGCCTTGATGCGCCGGGCCGGCTGGCAGGTGCGGCTCGCCCACGATCTGGGCGGCAGCTACGAAGAGTGTCCGCCCAGCCTGATCGACTTTGCCCAGCGCGATCAGCGCTGGTGCCAGGGCAACATGCAACACATTAGGCTGGTGTTCAGTTCCGGTCTGCACCCGGTCAGCCGTCTGCATTTTGGCTTGGGGGCCATGTCCTATCTGTCGTCGCCGCTGTGGCTGCTATTTTTGGTGCTGAGTTTTCTGTTGGTGGGCGTCAACGGTGCAGCAGAGCGAGGCGCCGCGGCCGATTGGCGTCCGCTGGGCCTGTTTGCGGCCACCATGCTGATGCTCTTGCTGCCGAAACTTTGGGGTTTCATTCTCTTGACCTGCGACTCGCAGCGGCTGGCTCAATGCGGCGGCGCGACGCACGTGGCGGCTGGCATCGTCATCGAAACCGCCGTGTCGATGCTCGTCTCGCCGATCATGATGGCCTTTCATAGCCACTTCGTCGTCTCGACGTTCCTCGGCCGGCGCATCGAGTGGACGGCTCAGCGCCGCGGCCAGCAGGGGCAGCCGTGGCTGGCGGCGCTGGCGGCCCATTGGAAACAAACGCTGGCCGGCCTGGCGGCCGCGCTAGTGATCTGGGCCGTGGCGCCCGCCATGTTGCTTTGGCTCTCGCCCGTGCTCGTCGGGCTAGTCCTGGCGATTCCGCTGTCGCTGCTGCTTTCCAGCGTGCCGATCGGTCGGGCCGCGGCCGGCAAGCATCTCTTGTCGACTCCCGAAGAAACGGCGGTGCCGCAGGTCTTGCGGCGTCACCGGCACTTGCTGAGCCTGCCGCCGATGAGAGAATTGGCCGATCTCGGCGGCATCTTTCGGCGCATCCTGGCCGATCCGGCATTTGTCGCGCTGCACCGCAGCGTCCTGATGGCCACCGATGCGACCAGCCCGGCCGACGCGCGGCAGCTTCAATTGGCGGAGCGGCAACTCATCGCCGGCGGTCCGGCGCGGGTTTCGATCGAAAACCGCAAGGCCATTCTATCCGACCCGGAAGCCTTGCACGCGCTGCACCTGTTTGCCTGGACGCGCACGCGAAAAGAAGCGTCGTAGTGCCGCTTCCATTGCGGGAATTTCCTGGCACCTGGCTTGTTTTCGCAGCCGCTCGCAGGGCGCTTGCTTTTTTTCGAGCTATGCTTGTTTAGAGGTTGAACTATCCAAACTACGCCCCTCCGCGGCGAACCATCGATGCGCACGCTGCTTTGGCTGCTGACGGTTGCGGCATGTTGCGAGTTGCCTGACGCGGCTCGTGCCCAGGATATTGTTCGCCCACGCGAATTCACGCTGCTCCGGCCGCAAGAGCCGCCGCCGGCGCCGATGATCATGGCGCCGATCAATGTCCAGCCGCTGGCCCAAACCCAGTGGAACTGGACCAACAACAATCCGCACCCGATCACGATACAGCCGCTGAGGCCGCAGACGCTGGTGCCGCAAGGCAATCGCTGGCATAGCGATCAGTTCCAGACCTGGAACTTCCAATCGCACAATTGGAACGCCAACGACCGCTGGCCCCTGGGCGGCAACGCCGGCCACGATCAACTGCACCGGCAGGCACTGGGCTGGTAGCGGCTGAGCGCGCCTCCGCTTGCCCACCAGCGCCTCGGTAAAGCGCCAGAGGCCAGCCGCTGATCGGCTGGCCTCACGGCTGGTCGTCGATTGCTTGGCGAGCGGCAGGTTACCGCTTGCGGTTGACGAAGAACACGCTGTTGTCGGCGACATTGAACAGCGGCCGGTAGGGGCCATTGTGGACGCCGCGGGCGTAGCGGGCCGGGTAGAAGACCAGGTTCATGCTGATGGCCCAAGACTCGGCTTGCTGGCCGGCGGGACCACCCTGCGTCGAAGGCAGGTAGTTGACGACGCCGGTGAAATCCCAGCGGTTGGAGAGCACGATGCGATAGTCGGCTCCGACGATGGCCGAAGCGTTGCTGTTGCTGCCGCCCAGGCTGATCGGCCCTGTGAAGCCGGCCCACACGCGTCCCTGCGTGCCGTTGGCGAAATTGCGGCGATAGAAGAACGTGTACAAGTCCACCGACCGCAAGGATTGATTCGAGCCGAGGAATGTAAACTGCTGGGCATAGCTATTGGCCGCGATCCACGAGCCGAATTCATGCCCACCGTAGAACAGGTGGCTGAGTTCGGCGCGAATCTGGTACATCGTGCCGCTGTAGTAATAATTGTCGTTGAGATAATCAACCACTACGCCGCCCTGCCAGCCATAGTTGTAAAAGGCCCGGTGGAACAAGCCGGCCGTGATGAATACCTGGCGTCGCGAGCCGCCGGCAAAATTGCCCGTTGCAGTCTGGTCGCCGTACACGTTGCTCTCGATGAACTGGGCACCGACCTGGTAGCCGAGCCCGTAGTGGTGCCAGATCGCATCGCCAAGGTTGAAGCCGCTGTGCGCACCGAAGTTACTGTTACGGCCGTTGTCCACCGGCGCCTTGAAGGCCTGCACGCCGCTGTTGAACGAGAGCTCGTTGAGAAACGCCAGCGGGCAGCACACGTGGAATCGCTCCCACTGCGTCGGATCGAAGCCGCCGCAGCAACCTGGATCGAAGCACGGGTCACCACACGGTCCGCAGCATGGGTCACCACACGGCCCGCAGCACGGATCACCGCACGGCCCGCAACCAGGATCGCAGCCGTCGCCATCCACGATCGTGCCATCGCTAATGCCGTCGAAGGCCTGCTCGTTTTGGAATTGCACTTCGCCATCTGGCAAAGGGGCCCGCGTGCCCTGCGGCACGATTTCGTCTTCGACAAACGACGATCCCTGCGGGTTGCCGGGGCGCGGACCACCGGCCTGGGCCACGCGGCGAGTCGGTTGGCCGTTGAACCCCACGCGGCGGCCGGCGCCGGGCGGATTGGCCATTGCCATCCGCGGCGATCGCTGCCACTGCGGAGCATATTCGCCGCTGGCCGGCATGGTCCGCGCTCGTGCAGGATACCCGTTGAATTGGCTGCGATTGGCGGGCGCACGCGACACGTTGCCGCCCGCCGGCGAATCCGCCAGCGCGCCCTGGCTATTGGCGCCGGCATTGTCGGCTTCGTCTTCCACAAACGGTTCCGTGGCCCCAGTCGTTTTGATGCGGCCGCGCGGAGGCTGGAAGCGAGGCGTCCATTGCGACTGCGTATTGCCGAGGCTCGGCCCGTCGGCGGCCGAGGTGCCGCCGGTGGTCATGATTTCGGACGAGGCGACAGGCGTGCGACTGGTCCAAGTCTGGGCCGGGCTTTCCGTCGCCAGCAGAGCCAGCACCAAGGCGGCAATACTGCACGCACCGGAAATGCGAAGCAAGCGGTTCATCGAAGTCCCTCGCGGATCGGTGGCCTGCCAGGCCCGGCAAATAGCCAGGGTGGCGTGACGGCCCATTCATCGACACCCGCAAAGTCGGAACTTTCGTCAAACTCGCGATAATCGGAAAACCCGCCCTCTCTTGCCTATCCATTGCATGCGACAGTCATGCGGCCTACGAGGCGGCGCAGGCAATCGAGAGGGCCTGCTCGAGGTCCTGCCGCAGATCGTCGAAACTTTCGAGGCCCACGCTGAGCCGGATCAAGCTGTCGGTGATGCCATGCTGCAAGCGCGCGTCGGGAGCATAGCTGGCATGCGACATCGACGCCGGCTGCTCAATCAGAGATTCCACGGCCCCCAGGCTCACGGCTAGCTGGAACAAGTGCGTCGCTTCGACCAGCCGCTTGGCCACGGCAAAACCGCCCACCACCTCGAAGCTGAGCATGGCCCCGAATTGCCCGTCCATCTGCCGCGCGGCCAATGCGTGGCCGGGATGGGAGGCCAGGCCAGGATAGTGGACGCGCCGGACGCGGGCATCGGCGGACAGAAACGCGGCGATGGCCTGGGCCGTGCGGCTTTGCTCGCGGACGCGCAAGTCGAGTGTCTTCAG
>DATCFX010001088.1:0-2917 GCA_036509275.1 Pirellulales bacterium
ATACGCTTCGCCGCGCTGAAAGCTTTGGCAGCCTTCCATCACGCAGGCGGTCAGATAATTCCAGAACGCGAGCCCCAGGAGCAGGAAGGGGGCGAAGCTGCGAAAGTCCTGGTTGAACAACTGGCAAAACACGGTCGAGATCACGGCCGTCATCAGGATCGGGTTCAACAGCGACCAGCCCAACCCCAGCGCCGAGCCGTGATATCGGCTCCGCAGGTCCATCGTGACCAAGGACCACCAGAAGTAGCGCGTGCGCCAGACCGCGGCACAGTAGTCGATCATTCGAGGTCCCATTACAACAACCGTCCCGCAGACGTGTACGATTGACGCGCGCTGCCAGCCCACCCATCCGCCGGCCAGCCCGCCCGCTGGCGCATGGTGGCCGGCGGCGGGGCGGAATTGTAACAACAGCCGCCTGTAGACAAAAGCCGAGTTGGCGAGCATGCACAAGAGCCGCGTTCCACGGGTCTGCGCGGTCTCCTGCCGGGTGCGATGCCCACGAAGCGTGGCATGGCACCCAAGCGGCAGGAAACTCCCGAAATGGAAGCGGCGCTAGCCTTGTAAGGCCCGCCGGATTGCGATATCGTCCGCCCGCTGGCAGGCGTGGCGACGGCCGAGCGAACCACGTGCTGTCAGGCCCGGCGGCCGCTGCCGCTTTTCATTCGCGAAGGCCTTCCACGCGCATGCACCCTTCCGCAACCTCAGCCACTGAGCGGCCAGAGCCGGCTGCTGGCGTCGACGTCCGGCCGCCGGTCAGCATCGTGGTGCGCACCTGCCGAGGCCGGCTCGATTTCCTGCAGGAAGCGCTCGCATCGTTGTTCGCTCAGACCTACGCACCCTTGCAGATCGTGGTGGTCGAAGACGGCTCGGCCGACGCCGGTCCGCTGGTCGAGCGCTTGGCGGCCGGCATGCGGCAGCCAATGCTGTATCGATCGATCGAAAAAGCGGGCCGCTGCCACGCGGGAAACGTGGGCCTGGCGCTGGCCGGAGGCCGCCTGCTGGGTTTTCTGGATGATGACGACCGGCTGTTTCCCCACCACGTCGCCAGCCTGGTCGAGGTCCTCGTGCGCCAGCCGGCCGTGCCGGCCGCTTATAGCCTGGCTTGCGAGGTTCCCACGCGGGTCATTTCGCACGAACCGCTGTGCTACCAGGAAACGGCGCGTTATGTGGTCCACCGGCGGCGCTGGCGGCCGACGGAAATGGCCGGCCGCAATTTCCTGCCGATCCAAAGCGTCTTGTTTCGCCGCGAATTGTTCGAGCGCTATGGCGGTTTCGACCAGCGCCTGGAGTGCCTCGAGGATTGGGAGCTGTGGCGGCGGTACCTGGCCGCCGGCGAGTTTGCGCACGTGGATCGCGTGACCTCGATGCACCGCGTACCGGCCGACGCGCGCCAGGCCCATGCCCGTTATCGCCGGCTGCAATCGTATCGGCCGGCGCTGGATCGTGATTGGGCCGCTGCCGCTACGAGCGATTCTTTGGCGCAAGGGCCGTCGCCGGCGCGCCGCCTGGCGGCCCGCATCGTGGCACACGCCTGGCCGTTTCGCCTGTATTGGCACGCGCGGCTCTGGTGGTATGCCTGCCGCCAGCGAAGATTTCGCGACGATCTCTACGCCGCGTGAATTTCGACCGCTGCTAGGCGGCGCGTCGGCTGGGCACGGCCGTCGTGCCAAAGAAGTGCTGGTCGTAAAGTTGCGCGATGCGGCGCATGTTCACGTCGCCGTCGAAGGCCTGGCGGACCCAGGCCTGTGCGGCCTGGCCCATCCGCGCTCGCTCGAAGGGTTGGGCCAGCAGCCCGGCCAAGGCCTGCGCGTAGGCGGCCGGATTTCGCGCATCGCACAAGATGCCGGTCTGGCCGGTAAGCGCCTCGCGATTGCCCTTGATGTTGCTGGCCACGACCGGCACGCCGGCGGCCTGCGCTTCAATCAGCGTCAGCGGCAAGCCTTCCCAGAGCGAGGGTTGCACGACCAGGTCCGCGCCGGGAAACACCCGATGCGGCTCGGCTTGCCAGCCCGCGAAGCTCACGCGGCCGGCGGCCCGCGACTGCGCCACCGCGACGCGCAATCGCGCTTCCAGCGGACCCGTGCCGGTAATCAGCAGCCGCCAACGCTGCTGGCCCGCGCGGGCCAGCAACTCGTCGGCAATGGCCGGCAAGATCAGCGGCTGCTTTTGCTCATACAGCCGGCCGAAAAACAGGATCAGCAACTCGTCGTCGGCGATTCCGTGTTGGGCACGAAAGGCACGGCGCAGCTCGGCTCGCGGCTCGGGGCCATACGGCGCCAGGTCGATGCCGTTGTGTACGGTCAGGCACTTGCCGGCCGGCAGCAGCCGCTCGCGGATCGCCATTTCGCGTTCTTCGTGGTTGGCGAAGAGCACCAAATCGCAGAGCTGGCCGGCCCAGCGTTCCAGGCCGCGATAGATCCGCGTGGCCAGCGGCGATGAAAATTCGTGAAAGGCAAACCCGTGGACGTGATGCACGACCCACGGCACGCCGGCGCGGCAGGCAGCCCAGCGTCCGAGCATGCCCGGCTTGGAAGTGTGCGTATGCACCAGGTCGAACCGCTGCCGCCGAAACAGCCGTTCGAGCGCAAACAGTGCGCGGACGTCGTGCCAAGGTGCGATCGGCCGCCGCAGCGACGGCACGAAATGGCACGCGACGCCTTGCCGCTCGAGTTCCTCGCTCATCGGTCCTGGGTGCTGGCAAGCCACGTGCAGTTCGTAGCGCGAACGATCGACGTGCCGGAAGATTTCGAGCATCGCGCGCTGGGCGCCGGTCATCAGCGGCAGCACCTGCACATGGCAAATACGGATCGGTGGCATTGCTTGCGTGCTCCTGTTGGCCTCCGCTGCTGCCAATGCCAGCAAGCTCGTGGCGGCGTCGCCAGCAGCAAGCTGGCTGCGTCGTGCTCAGAGGCGGGCG
>DATCFX010001089.1:0-1143 GCA_036509275.1 Pirellulales bacterium
AGGCGATAAGCCCCGCGTTGCAGCTCCATGTAGCGGAATTCGTAAGAATTCCGAACGCGTGAGCTTCCGAACGCGCGCCGACGACCAATTCGAGGTATCGCCCGGAACTGGCATGGGCCGGTATTCGCGACGAGCCCGTCATGCGTGACGCAAGCGAACTGCATTGGCAGTTCGTTTGTGCCGCGTCGACGGGCTTTTTTTATTGCCCAACTGTGCGTGAGGGCCGCAGCGATGGCGCAGGTCGACGAGATCAGGGCAATGCTCGAGGAAGTCCTGGGCGAGCTGGATCGGCTCGCGCGGCTGGAGCTGGAGCGCGTCGGCCAGGGATTGCTGCGCTGGCTGCAAGAGCTCTGGCCGCGCATGCCCTGCGACACGTGGCTCGACGAGTTTAATCGCATCGTCGCCAACCTGGCCCGCGAGCAGGTCTTCGTCGAAGAGCAATCGCGCCAGGCCTTCGTCGCCTGGCTGTCCGCCGTCAACGCCTCCGCCGCCGTGGCACAGGCTGAGCGCAAGGCTGATTCGGGCCTCCTCGCAGACGCGCCGGCGGCGGATCACAATTCTTCGGACGACGAGCCAGTCCTGCAAACGCCAGCGGCCGATCGCCTGCCGCCGGAATTAGAAAAGCTGCTGCGCGAAGTTTTGGCCCAGATCAAAAAATTGCCGCCTGAGCAGTGGCTCGAAGAAGTGCGCAAGCTGCTGGATCACGTCGATCTGCCGCCCGAGATCGAAGCACGCATTCTCGAGTATTACACCACGCTGCACGAGCGTTGGAAGCAGACCTGGGGCCGGCTGCATCAGCATGGGCCAATCGGCCCGGCGCCTGCCCGCCGCGAGACCAATCAAGACGTTTTGCTCCGCGTCGTCGCCGGCCTGGACAAGTTGATTGCCGAAGGCCGGCTGGACGCGTTGCTCGACGCGCTGCGCGAGCTGGTACGCCGCATTCCCGAATTGATGCCGGAAGCCATGCGCGGCGGCGAGTTGGAAGAACTCGCCCGGGAGCTGCAAGGAATTCTGAATCAGTTTCTCGAACTGCTCGAGGCCCTGCCGCCGGAAGCCGGCGAGGTGGCCATCGAGATTTTGCAATTGTCGCTGGACATCGCCGGCCTGTTTCCCGGGCCAGGCGACGCATTCGATGTGATTGGC
>DATCFX010001090.1:0-4118 GCA_036509275.1 Pirellulales bacterium
CGCGGCGGGCCTGGTTGCTGGGCGCGGGAAAGAATTCGACCGGCAAATGCACGGCCGCTCCGGCGGCATCGAGTAGGAGCTTGAGGTTGGTTGCGTCGACACGCTCGGCCGTGACGTACAACAGGGCGCGGCCGCGCCGCACGAGCGAAGCCAGCAGGTTCGTGGTGCTGGCCGGCAGTTTTCCAGGATGATCCAGGATGAGCAGATCGGCCGGGGCCAGCGTTTCCAGGTCGAGGCGCACCGGGTCGAGCCGAACGAGCTTCGGCCCGTGGTTGCCCTGGCGCTCCAGCGGCACCAAAGCGCGCTCGAGGTAATAGCTTGACGAGGGGCGCTGACTGGCCGATTGCCGGGTGACGAGCAGATACGTGGGCGGCCGGCGAACATCGACGACGAAGGGCCGCGAGTTGTCGGCGTTCAAGCTGTCGCCCACTCCGGCCAGCCGCGCGATGCCGCTATGCCAGCCGGTGCTGCTGGGACCAAGCGGCCGGGTCAGCGTGAGCCGGGCCCGCGCGCCGCAAACACCGGTAAGCCGGTGCAGTTGCGAGCCCAATTCGATTTCGACGTTGACGGTCTGCGGCGTGGTCGAGAAGTTGGCGACTTCCACTTCGACGAGCGCTTCCTGCCCCGCCGAATCGCCGCCAGTCGAGCCGACGCGGACGATCGCCAGGTTCGGTGGCGGCTGCGGCGGCGCCACCGATTCGAGCACGATCCGCGTTTGCTGCGGCAAGCCGGCAAAATCGGCTGAGGCCCAATTCGTGCGCTGAAAATCGCTGATGACGATCAACTCCGGCTGGGCCGGCAGCCCGGCGGCCAGCATGCGGGCAGAAGCTTCGAGCGCGGCCTTGACGTCGATCCGCTCGGAGCGGACCGCGGCGCTGGTCAATTCTTCGGCCAGTGCCGTGAAGTTGCTGGACGGAGCATCCAGCGCGGTCCGGGGCGACGCGCCGGCCAGAATCAGGTTAGTGCGCAGACCGGGGCGGAACTGAAGATGCCGAGCGGCCACGGCGCGGGCCCGCTGCCACGCGCTGATGCCGTGATCGCCGGCGGCCATGCTCTGACTCACGTCGACCAAGACCACGCGCGTGGCCTGGGCCGGAGCGTCGTCGGCGGTATCGTGCGTGCCGATCAAGGGCCGAGCCAGCGCGGCTGCCAGCAGGGCCACGGCCAAGGTTCGCAGGGCCAGCACCAGCCAATCGCGGAGCCGCGAGCGGGCCCGCTTCTGCTCGACGGCTTGGCGCACGAAGCGCAGCGTCGAGAGCGGCAGGCGCACCGGCTTGGGCCGGGTGAGCAGATGGATCACCAGCGGCAGGCAGAGGGCTGCGGCGCCCAGCGGAATGGCCCAGCTATGCAGCACGTTCCACATGACCGGAACTCCCCGGGCTCGCCTACGAACTGGAAATAGCCTAGCCGCTCCGCTTCAGCAAAAACCCGTCCAGCGTTTGGAGGTAGGGAACCGCCGTCGAGATGCGTCGATAATCGCAACCGCAGCCCAGCGCCATGGTCCGCACGACGGCCGCATGCCGCTCGAAAAGCGCCTCGTACTCCTGGCGGATTTCGGCCGGCGAGCAGTTGAGCGCGCCTTCGTTTTCCAGGCCTTCGAAGCGAAACGCCCGGCCCTCGGGCAGCCGCTCTTCGTCCGGATGGACCAGGTGCAACACGATGACTTCCCAACGCCGATGCCGGAACAGCCGCAAGGCCGCAAACGTCTCTTCGAGATCGTCGACCAGGAAGTCGCTGAACACCAGCAGCACGCCGCGGCGGTGAACCCGGCCAAAGAGTTGGCCCAAGCCGCCGGCCAACTGCAAGCCGGGCGTGGTGCCGATCTTCTCGATCGTCTCGTACAGGCGGGCGACGTGCGTGGGCGTGCCGGCCGGCGGCAAGTAGTGTTCGAGCGTCTGGCCGATCACGGCCAGGCCCACCTGGTCTTGCCCGCGTTGAATCACGTGCGCTAGCGCCGTGGCCAGGTAGCAGGCGTAATCCAGCTTGGAGCCGCTGGTCTGATCGCCGCCCTGGGCGCCAAAGCGCATCGAGCCGCTGGCATCCAGCGCGAGCGTGCAGCGGAGGTTGGTCTCGTCCTGGTAGAGCCTGAGATACGCGCGGCCGGTGCGGGAGAGGACCTTCCAATCGATGCGGCGCAGATCCTCGCCGTCGGTGTATTCGCGGTAATCGACGAATTCGCCGGAGCCGCCCTGCTGGCGCGAGGCATGCCGGCCGATGAAGGCGCCATCCAACCGGTGACGCGTCGTGAAGCGCATGTGCTCGGTGGATGCCAGTCCGCGCAGATCGAGGAACCGGCTGGCGCTGGCGACGCTCATGGCCGGGCCTCGGAAATCAAGCGCTGGATCAGATCTTCGGCTGTCACGCCGTCGCCGATGGCGCGATGGTTGAGCACCACGCGATGCCGCAACACGGGCAGCGCCACCTGGCGGATATCGTCGGCCGTGGGCGCGGTGCGGCCCATGAGCAGGGCCCGGGCCTTGGCCGCCAGCACCAGGTTCTGCGCGCCGCGCGGCCCGGCGCCCCAGGCAACGTAGTCGCGCACAAACGCTCCGGCGCGCGGATCTCCCGGCCGGCTCGCGCCGCACAGTGCAACGGCAAACGACGTCACATTGGCCGGCAGCGGAACGGACCGCACCAGCACCGTCAGATCCACAAACGCCTGCCGGTCGAAGACCGCGGACAAGGCCGCGACCGGTTCGCCGGTCGTACGGGTGACGATCTCCTCCTCCTGCTCCGGCGACGGATAGCCGATCCGGATTTCCATCATGAAGCGGTCAAGCTGGGCCTCGGGCAGCGGGTAGGTGCCTTCCTGCTCGATCGGGTTCTGCGTGGCCACCACCAAAAACGGCGGTTCGATCGGATACGTCTGGCCGCCGACGGTCACGTGCTGCTCGGCCATCGCCTCGAGCAGGGCGGACTGCGTCTTGGGCGCCGCCCGATTGATTTCGTCGGCCAGCACCAGGTTGGCGAAAACCGGCCCGCGGCGAAAAACCATCGTCGGCGCATGCGACTCGCCGTCGCGGCCCAGCAGTTCGTAGCCGGTGATGTCCGAGGGCATCAGGTCGGGCGTAAACTGGATGCGCGCGAACTTCCAGTTGAAGGCCGAGGCCAGTGCCTTGACCATCAGCGTCTTGGCCAGGCCGGGCACCCCGACCAGCAGCGCGTGCGAACCGGTCAAGGCACAAGTCAACAATTGGTCGATGGCCTGGTCCTGGCCGACGACCACGCGGTGCAAACTGGCCCGCACGCTTTGCACCCGCTGGACGAAATCGTCGACTTGTTCGCGGGCAACCTGGATGAGATCGGAATCCACCGCCATTGCGTGCCTCGCTTGGATTTGCCGTTGGCGGCGAGCGCCGTCCGGTAGATCCGCAGAACATTCGGGGGTGCCAGGAAACGGACCGAAAGGATCGCACGCTCCCGGCAAAACGCCGAGCCGGGCGCCCCCCCCATCGTAGATGGAAATCAGGCGAATGCAAACTTTGGGCGGTTTCTGCGATTTCCGGCGCTGGGTCCAGCGCATCATCTAATGGGCCGACGCCACGAAACGCTGTGAGCAGGCGATTTTCCGCCCCTGGCCAGCCGACCGGGTACGCCGCGTTAGGATCGACCGAAAAATAACTTCCGTTTTTCCAGGCCCCTCACCCTACCCTCTCCCGCAAGGGGCTTTGCCCATAAAGTCCGATCGAAGCATTTCGTAGGGTGTGTCGAGCGCAGCGAGACGCACCAATTGCCGGACGTGGTGCGTCTCGCCTTCGGCTCGACACACCCTACCGCTTTGGGAAGCAGGTTTTATGGGCAAAGCCCCCTGCGGGAGAGGGCGGGGTGAGGGTTTAAAAAAGCTGAAGTTGTTTTTCGTTCGATCCTTTGGGAAAGGAAAACCGATGAGCCACCATCTGCCGCCGCTGGCCGACATCCCGGTTCCCGAGCCCAAGCCGGATGAAATTTATACGCACGAGTTCTTCGGCGAGCAGGTTTCGCTGCGCGGGCTGAAGCGGCTGCTGGGCGCGGCCGATTGCAGCAAGGCCGGCGACCGCGGCGCAGGCCTGTCCGCACCTTCGGAAAAAATCCGCGAGGCGGCTCGCGCCATGCTCGGCGCGCTCACGCTGGGGCATCTT
>DATCFX010001091.1:0-5827 GCA_036509275.1 Pirellulales bacterium
GTGAGCGACTTGCTCATCGACGCGATCCAAAACACCGCATTCTCGGGCATCGGCTGATGCGTGACCATGTCGGCTTCGCCGGCGGCACTGACTTCGAGCACGCGATCTTTGTCCGCCACGAGCACAACCGCCCCGGCCACCAGATGCTCGTCGACCAGTTGTTGTAGCACCGAGGCCAGCGGTTTCGCCGGATCGGCACCCCGGACGTGGCCGGCCAGACCGAAAACCAAACAGGCGACAACAGGCAGCAGTTTCATTGCGGCATCCACCGGGAATCAAAGATTGGTCGAAAGCGTAGGAGCGATCGAAAAATAACTTCTCCGCAACCCGTCGCCCCTTGTGGGAGAGGGCAGGGTGAGGGGCCGGGAAAAACGGAAGCTATTTTTCGGTCGATCCTTACAGTTTGTTGCCGGTGACTTTCGTCCACGGAGTGAAGGCGCCCATGGCATGTTGCCGCACCTGGCGCTTCCAGATCTTGTCGCCGCAGAAGGCGAAGAGCGTGTCCAGCTCTCTGCCCCCCAGGCAGACGCCCAGCACGCGGCTCCGGTCGGGCAGCGGCAAAATCACCTGCGTGGGGCCGTCGTCGGCCGTGATCTGGATCCCGGTCCGCGTGGCGACAAGCAGCCGCCCCTCGAGCGAGTAGCAGGCCGATTCCGCGCCCGTGTCGTCGTCCCAATCCGCCACGTGATGCCAGAAAAATCGCTCCTTGTTCGTCAGCTCGCCGCTGTCGGCAATCTGGTAGCTGCACGTCCACTTGGATTGGCCTTCGCAAACGGCCAGCAGCCATTGATCGGGCCGATATGCCAGGCCGGTGGGATGCTTGAGACCGGTGTCCACGCGGGAGCGCTGGCCGTCTTTGATCCGCCACACGCTGCCGTGGTCCGCGTCGCTGGTAACATAAAAACTGCCGTCCGGCATCGCCAGGATGGAATGCCCCCGGATGCCGTCCGCGACCACCGTGGCCGACGCCTCCGAGGAATGGTCGCTGCCGCCGGCGGCGTCATAGTCGAGGATCGCGCCCGTGACGGCGGAGACCGAGTAAAGGTGGCCATGGGCGCCGATGGTCAGGCCGCCGGCCTGCTTCGCATCGGCGGCAAAGCGGGAGATTTTGCCGTCGAGCCCGAGCCGATGAATCTGATTGCCAGCGATAAAGAACACTTCGCCCTGGGCGTTGGACGCCGGAGCACGTGCGTCCTTGAGTTCGTCGGCGACGAGTTGCCAGTTTTCTTCGGGGATGAGGATGTCCTGGGCACGCGGCGCACTGAGGCCGGCCTTCACGCGCTCGGGCCAACCGCGCCAGAGATAAGCCATCGCTTCCTGGTAGTTCTCCATGTAGCCCGCACCGTGTCCGCCGTTGATGACGCGGAATTGGTAGTCGTAGCCGGAGAACTTCAGGGCTTTGTCCATTTCCAGGTCGAGCAGGAACCAGTCGCCGGCCGCGTTCTCCATGTCGCGCGTACCGGTGGTGAGATACGCCCGAATCGGCTTGGCCTCGAACTTGCGGACCATCGTCGGAAACTCATTACCGCCCCGAAAGGCCACCCAACTGCCGCTGGCCGCATACACGCGGCTAAAAGCCTCGGGCCGGCGCCAGGCGGCAGTGAACGCCGCGATGCCGCCGCTGCTGCCGCCGGAAATGCAGCGGTCGTTGCCGTCGGTCGAGAGGTTGAGCTGGCACTCTTTCGCCACGAAGGGCAGCAGCTCTTCGGTGAAGAATCGCACGTTGTTGTCGCTCACGCCGTCGTATTCGTAGCAGCGGTTGCGCCGCCCGAGCGTGCCTTTCATCGGTGGCCGCAATTCACCAGGCCGCACGAAGACGCCGACGGTCACGGGCATTTCGCCCGTGGCGATCATCCGTTCCAGCAGCGATTTCTCTGGCGGCCTGAAACCGTCGGTCTTCACGTACACGCACGCCGGTTTCTGGCCGTCGTACTGTGCGGGAATAAAGACCGTCACGTCGCGCACCGTGCCGGGGAAAATCTTGCTTTGTTCGAAACGGAACTGCCTGGTCGTGCCGGGAAGAATCTCCTCGGGCTTGATCGCGGGAGGTTCGTACTTCGCCGCGGCGTCGACCGCTGCCTGCTCAACGCCGCTGCCCGCCAGCGGCTTGATAAACCATTGCAGATGCTGATCCTTCGGGCCGTAGCTCCACAGGTCGATCTTGGCCCCAGGCTGCTGTTTGCCGCCGTTGTCATCGATGCCCATCGCGGGGGCGTGCTTCGGCGTGAGGCTGTAGCTGCCATTCTCGTGCTTTGTCATCGCCCACAATTGCCACGGCTCGCCACGATCGTTCCCGAGCATCAGTGCCGTGCCGTTTTTGGCTCCCCCGCGAGCAGCCGACAGGGCCAGCGTTGGGCTATGCGACGGCTTGATGGCAAAAAAGCCGCCGCCTTTCGGCACGATCAGCCATTTCTGGTTTGCCGTACCCTTGGGCTTGTTGATCAAAACCGCGGTCCCGTCCACCGCGCCCGATCCGACCGCTTCGAGCACCATCGCCTGGGCACTCACCGGCACGATGCTGTAGGCTCCCCAATCTTCGGCTCGGACGGAAACCGCGAGCAGCGGCGTGAGCACGAGCGCGACGAGGCAATGGAGTTTCATGTTCCTGATCGGTGGGGCGATAATTTCGGTGGAAAGTTCGTTGTGCAGCGCGGGAAGGCATGGTCCGCGTGCCGCGGACGGCGGGTAGCTGTCGGCACCGTGGTTTCGTCCGGTGCCAAAGCCAGCCGGTATGGTAGCTCAATGCGCCGTGGTTGTCAGCAACCGGGCACCGACGCCGCCATGAATGCGTCCCACGCTGCCGACCTCAATCAGCGTTGGCCTTGGCCAGTAGTTCGGTCCAGAATCGCTCGGCGGTGGCGAGCTCGGCGGCGGTAAAAGCGGGGTCGCCAGTCGGATGAGCGGCCAACGCGTGCAGGCGGTCGAGGAAATAAGTCACGGATTTGCGGCTGACGCGCGGGCCATCGGGCCCCTCGACGTACCAGGGGGCACTGAAGGCGGCGCGGTAAGTTTGCGGCACGTCGGTCACGATCCGCACCAGCAGCCAGCCGGGCTCTTTGAACCGCACCGCCGGAAAATGCCCGGTCTTGGCCCAATCGGCCAGCCGGATGCTGTGCGCGGTGTGGCCGCTCTTGATCAGTTCGAGATACGTGATCGGTTCGCGGGTCGTGAGGTTCATCGCCACGTCCAGCTCCAACTGGCCCTCGAGCAGCCGGAAGTCGTGGCCCGCCAGCCGGCCATTCGCCGACGGCCGGATCAGCGGGCCGTTGGTCACCGTGACGCGGCCCATCCGCACGGCCTGCCACCAGCGGTCGTAGCTAAACTCCGACTTGTCGACCCAGGCATACATGCGGTTGTAGCCGACAGGATTGGCTGCCACGCCGCTATTGCTGCCGGCCGAGGGGGGCACGCGCAGCCCGCAATTCAAAATGTGAAAGTACACCTGCTGGGCCAGCTCCGCCGCCACGTGGCCGTCGTCGCCGCGCTTGCGGACCGCCTTCTTGCCAGTCGGGCTTTTGCCGCGCACCAACTGGCCGCTCAACAAACTGAACGAATCGACCTGGCCCAACGCCAACCACACCGGCAACTCGGGCGCGGCTGGATCGTCGACGTCGTGCCACACGTAGCCGGCTCGCTCGTCGCTTGTGCCGCCAGTCTCGCCGGATTCCGCTTCGTCGGCCGGATCCTTTGGCAACTCGATCGCCAGGCGGCCGCGGCTGGCCGGATTTTGCGGCGCGAGCAATTGGCAGTAGCGCTGACCCTCGAACCGCAGCAGGCCGGGCTTGAACGGCTGCACCGCGTCGGGCTCGTCGTGTGCAGGCGGAATGTTCACGGCCAGGTGCAGATCTTCGGCCTGCATCAGCAGCTCGAGATTGCGGGCCGGGCGGCGAACGCGCAGGTCGCCGGACCACCAGCCTTCGCTCGACATGTCGACGGCCCGCTTGAGATCGGCCGTCTTGCGGTCGTCGGCAAAATCGTTGATCGTGAAATAGCCGGTGGCATCGGCATATTCCGGCCCACGCTCGATCACGAAAGTGTAGTTGCCTCGCGGAACTTTCAAACTCACCTGGCCCGGGCAAACAAAATGGTCGTGCCAGAACGGGGCTTTATTGACCTTCCGCGGGACGCCCGCCGCATTGACCAGGTGGACGCGGCAAGCGATCGGCTGGCGGCTCTGCTGGTCGACAATCGTCAGCTCCAGCTTGCCTTCGCCCGCCTTGCCTGCCAGCAGCGGCCCCACGCCGAGTGCCGCGACCGCGAGCAACGTCGTCAGGGCTGTCCAGAACGGCCAACGGCGCATCAAACGGTCCTTGTGGGGGCTGGAAAGTCGTTCGTTTTTGGCCAATTGCGGCGTTTCGTGCCGGGCCCAGCGCGCCGGCCGGACAATCCTTAAACTCTAGCATGCCGGCAGTTGGGCCTCGGCAGCGGGTACATTTTTGACGAGCGGTCCAATAGAATGGCGCACTGGCGGCAATTGCCGTTACGACCGGGCGCCAAACTCACATAAACCAAAACCTTCGGTTGAAATGGCTGAGGACTACTACAAAACGCTGGGCGTCGAACGCAATGCGTCGCAGGCCGACATCGAAAAGGCCTACCGCACGCTGGCGAAGAAATACCACCCGGACATGAATCCGGACGACAAGACGGCGAAGAAGAAATTTCAGCGGGTGCAAGCCGCCTTCGACGTGCTCAGCGACGCCAGCAAACGCGAGCTGTACGACCGCTACGGCAGTTCGTTCGAGAGTGCCGGCCGCGGCGCCCCTCGACCGGGAGCCGGTCCGGGGCCGGGCTGGAGCCCCGGTGGCCCGGAGGGGTTCGAGGATGTCGACCTGTCGCAGTTCTTCGGCGAACGCTTCGGCCAAGGCGGCGCAGGCGCAGCGGGTGCCGGACCCGGCGGCTTTGATTTCTTCAGCCAGTTTGGGCGCGGCCGGCGCGGCGGCAAAGGTGCGCGGGCTGCGCCGCCGGGACGCGGCGCCGACGTGACCGCTGAGTTGGAAATCCCGTTTAACCTGGCAGTCACCGGCGGGCAGACGCAAATTTCGCTCAGCCGCGGCGATGGCCATCCGGAAACGCTGGCGGTCAAGGTTCCGGCCGGCATCGACGAGGGCAAAAAAATCCGCCTCCGCGGCAAGGGCGAGCCGGCCCCCGACGGCGGCACGCCCGGCGATCTGCTGATTACCGTTCACGTGGCACCGCATCCCTGGTTCCAGCGCCGCGGCGATCATCTACACGTGCGTCTGCCGGTGACGCTGCTCGAAGCGGTGGAGGGGGCCAAGGTCGACTTGCCCACGCCCAAGGGCACGGTTTCGGTGCGCGTGCCGCCGCACAGCTCGAGCGGCAAGAAGCTGCGGATCAAAGGCCGCGGCGTCGAAGCCAAGGGCCGCCCGCCCGGCGATTTGTTCGCCGAAGTGCAAATCATCCTGCCGCCCGAATGCGGTGAGGCCGAGTTGCAACTGATTCGGCAGATCGACGAGGCGCACCCGATCCATCCGCGCGAGCACCTGCAATGGTAAACCGTGCATTGGCTCACGGCTGCCTGTTGGCTTTCGCGCTGTGGTTGGCGGCGGTTTCTCCAGCGCAGGCCGCCGAAGATCTCTGGCAGCGGTTGCCGCTGTCGGTTCGCGGCCTGGTGTTGGCGGCGCTGCTGGGTTTGATCTTGCTGGCCGCGGGGCTGTTTGTGTTCATTCGCCTTGGAGCCTCGTACGCGCGGCGCCGCTTGCGCCAAAAACGCTCTCGCAGCCGCTTGGGTCCCGACAATTGGGCCGCGCGCCGGCTGCTGAAGCGGCCGGCCATTCACCCGCCGCATAGCGGCGAGCCGCCGGTA
>DATCFX010001092.1:0-2381 GCA_036509275.1 Pirellulales bacterium
CTCCGCGGGCTCACGCGCCCTTTTTGAAGAGAAATGCGAATGCGTAGCATTAGCGTTTGGTCTGTCATCGCCGGCGCGGCGCTGATCCTTGCCACCGCGGTTCCGGCCGCCGCGGATTTCAAGGTGCAGCAGCCCGATGCCGAGACCGGCGAGTTCGCGGTCGAGCCACTTGGCGATTACGGTCACGACCCGCTCAGCGATCACAACGGCGAATTGAGCTCGACCCAGGAATTCGAATACGGCGTCAACAGCTTCTGGCAAACCGAGCTCGAGCTCGAGCAGGAGCGCGAGCCCGGCGCCGGCCAGTCGATCCATTTCAGCCAGGTCACCTGGGAAAATATCCTCCAGCTAACTCCACGCGGCGAATATTGGGCTGATGCCGGTTTCTTTGCCGAGTTCGGCAAGTCCACGCTCGCGGATACACCCAGCGAGACCACCTTCGGGCCGATCTTCCGCAAGGAATTTTTCCACACGATCAATACCGTCAACCTGTTTATGGAAAAGGATGTCGGCCATTTCGCCTCGGGCCGGCCGGCGTTTCTTTATGCCTGGGAAACCCGCATCGCGCTCGGCACGCCGATCGAGCCGGGGTTCCAGGCCTATGGGGAGCCGAGCAGTTTTGCTGGATTTAACTCCGGGTGGCCGCAGGATAACCGCATCGGTCCGCAGCTGTTCGGCACCATCAGCAATCTGGGCCCCGGCAGCCTCAAATGGAACGCGGGTGTTCTGTTTGGTGTGACCTCAGCCTCGCCGCGGGAAACCTTCCGCTGGCAGGCCGAGTACGAGGTCCATTTTTGAGCCCGGCGCTGCTCACTATCCTGGCGCTGCCCCCTGCACGTTGACCAGCAATCCATAGAGCGATTGCGCGGCGGCCATGAACAGGTAGTTGCGCTTTGGGCCGCCAAAGGCCAGGTTGGCGCAGATTTCCGGCAGACGGATGCGGCCGATCAGCTTGCCCTCTTTGTTCCACACGGTTACGCCGCAATAGCCGAGTGGCGCGTTCGACCCGACCCACAGATTGCCGGCGCGGTCGGCGCGCATCCCGTCCGGGCCGCAATGCACCCCGTCCACCATGCAGTCGGTGAACCGGCGCATGTTCGCCAGCTTCTGACCCTGCACGTCAAAGGTATAGATCACCCCCTTGCCGCCGGTGGTCTGTCCCGGCCCCGGCCCGGTGCTGATCAAATAGAGCGTCTTGTAGTCGGGCGAAAAACAGATGCCGTTCGGGTCGGGAACCTGATCGCCGCCGACCACCACGTCGAGCCGGCCGCTCGGGTCCCAGCGATAGGTGTTGGTCGGCAGCTCCCCCTTGAGCCCGCCGATCAGGCCGACGCCGTGGGTCCCGAGGTTCGGGTTGTAGACCCCGTTCGGATTGGCCCGGCCGCCGGCAACATCCGGGTGCCCTTGGTCCATCTGGTCGCCATAGGGAGGATCGGTGAACCAGATGCTGCCATCCGGGTGCGGCACGAGGTCATTTGGCGAATTCAATGGCTTGCCCTGGTAGGAGTCGGCGATGACTTTCATCGAGCCGTCGGGCTCCCAACGCACCACCCGGCGGAAGAAATCCTGGGTCGAGAGCTGACGGCCCTGAAAGTCGAACGAATTGCCGTTGCTGTCGAAGGACGGCCGACGATAAACGCTCACCCGGCGGGTCTCCCAGACATAGCGATACTGCGTTTCGTCCATGACGTCGCTGAACACCAGGTAGCGGCCCTCGCCCGACCAGGCTGGCCCTTCGGCCCAGGCGAAGCCGGTCGCCAGGCGATGCAGGCTGGCGAGCCGAACCACGTACTGCGCGAAGGACGGATCGATCACCAAAACATCCGGGTCGGGATAGACCTCGGGCGGGGCGAGCGGGCCCCATTGCCGCGGCGGCTGGCTGATCACGGTCGGCGGGGCGCCGAGCGCGGGCTTTGTCTGCTGGCCGCGAGCGAGCGTCGGAACCAGCACCGCGGCGCCGGCGAGAATGCTGCGCCGGGTCAGCTGGCCGCTGGGCGATGGTGTCACGCCTTTCCTCCCTGAAGATTGCTTTTGCTGGTCGGCGAGAGAGCGCAAATGCCGCATGTCCCGGACCGCATGTCCCAGGCTGCATGTCTCGGGCGACGGGTCAGGCGTTGCGCTCGCGCAGAATGCGGGCGCGGCTGCGCTGCCAGTCGCGCGCCTTCTCGGCCTCGCGCTTGTCGGCCTTGCGCTTGCCGCGGGCGAGGCCGAGGGCGATCTTGGCCCGGCCGCGCTCGTTGAAATAGATCGACAACGGCACCACCGTCACCCCCTCGCGCCGTATCGCGCCGAGCAGCCGGCTGACCTCCTTGCGGTGCAGCAGCAGCTTTCGCGGCCGGCGCGGCTCGTGGTTGAAATGCGTCGAGTTGGCATATTCCGGG
>DATCFX010001093.1:0-3929 GCA_036509275.1 Pirellulales bacterium
AGGTGGCATTCGCGTGCCGCTCATCGTGCGCTGGCCGGGGCACGTGCCGGCTGGTTCAACGTGCTCGACGCCGGTTTGCGGCATCGATTTCTTTCCCACCGTGCTCGAAATCTGCGGTTCGAAAGCCGTGCATCCCAGCGATGGCGTCGATTTGCTCCCGCTGCTGGAGGAGCGTGGCACGGTCCACCGCGACGCACTGTACTGGCACATGCCGCACTATACCAATCAGGGCGGCAAGCCTGGCGGGGTCGTACGCGAGGTCGATTACAAGCTGATCGAATTCTACGACGACGGCCGCCGCGAACTGTACGACCTCAAGAGCGACCTGCGCGAAGTCCACAACCTGGCCGAGCAGATGCCGGACCGCGCGAACGAATTGGCCGCCAAGCTGGCCGCGTGGCGGAAGTCGGTCGGCGCGCATATGAACACGCCGAACCCTGCCTACCTGCCGAATCCGCAGTCGGCGGGCGGCGTCATCACGCTGCCGGCCTCGACGGCCGAAGTCCACGGCACGATGCTGCGCTACGAGCCCGAGATGCACAAAAGCACGCTCGGGTTTTGGACCCGGGCCGAGGACTGGGCCAGTTGGCAGTTCACTGTCAACAAGCCCGGCACGTTCGAAGTCGTGGCGCTGGCCGGCTGCGGCACGGGCAGCGGCGGCAGCGAAGTGGAGTTGGAAGTGGCCGGCCAAAAGCTACGCATGACCGTGCCGGAGACCGGTGGTTTCCAGAATTTTAAAAATCAAACGTTAGGCCGGGTGCGATTGGAAAAAACTGGCCACTACACGTTGTCGGTCAAAGCCCTGAGCAAACCGCACGGGGCCGTGATGGACTTGCGACAGGTGGTGCTGGAGCCGGTGGGTGAATAAGATCTCGCAACGCCCTCCAGGTGGTAGGATGGGGTGCCACTGCTGGCTTAGGATTGACCGAAAAATCACTTCCGTTTTCCCGGCCCCTCACCCTGCCCTCTCCCGCAAGGGGAGAGGTGTCGCGGAGAAGTTATTTTTCGGCCGATCCTTAGCCGAAGAGCAACGGAAGGGTCACCGAGGTCGACAATTTCGCCAGACCAGCGGAAACCACGCCCGTCAGTAAGAGCAAACCGTAGAATAAGCACACCGCAGCCGCTGCCCAGGCGTGAGAAGTCATCGCAACCACACGGTTGAAAGCATACGCTCGCAGGGCCAGCAGGACGGCGCCGGTGCCGGCTCCCACGCCAACACCGATGGCGCCGCCGAAGCACACGCCGAGCGCGCCCCATTGGTGTCCATCAACCGCTCCCCCAGCGACCGGCGCAAACACGGCGATTGCGATGAGCAGGTCGCCAAGCGTTACACACTGGGGAGGGGCGTCGGACATGACATTATCCCGCTGCGCCATCCACGAACACGCCGTGGCTAACGGTGCCGACCACCGTCAGCGCCGGCGGGCCGCGCTCCGCGAGTTTAAACAGCACCAGATCGGCGGGATCGCCCGGCCGCAGTCCGCCGCAGGCTACACCCAAGAGCCGCGCCGGATTCACCGTGGCCATCTCGATCGCCGTGGCCAGGTCGACGCCGGCAAAAGCCATCACGTTGGCCACGCCCACGCCGATGGGCAGCGCGGCCCCGGCCAGCAACTGGTCTTGTCCGGCGATCACCAACCGCCCGTCGGGCAGGATTTCCAGTTCGCAGCCGCTGCCGGTGTAGCGTCCCGGCGGCAGCCCGGCCAGGCCGGACACGTCGCTCACCAGGATCACGCGCTGGGGCGTTTTGGCCCGCACCATGCACTTGACTACTTCCGGCGGGAGATGCTGGCCGTCGACGATTAAGCTGGCCACCAGGCGGTCTTCGGCCATTTGGTCCCAAAGATAGTTGGGATGACGCCTGAGCATGCGATGCGCGCCGTTGCCCAAGTGGGTGCTGAGTTGCGCGCCGGCGTCGACCGCGGCGCGGATCTGCCGGCCGCTGGCGCCGGTGTGGCCGATGGCCACGATCACGCCGCTGGCGGTGGCCTGGGCGATGAAGTCGGGCGCTTCGTCGAACTCGGCCGACATGGTCAGAATGCGAATCCGGCCGCCGGCCGCCTCTTGCAAGCGGCAGAACTCGGCCCAGTTCGGCGTGCGGCAATGCTCGACCGGGTGCGCCCCCCGCGCGCCGTCGTCCTGGCAGAAGTATGGCCCTTCCAGATGGATGCCCAGCACCGCGCGGCCCACGTCAGCCGACGACTCGCAGCAGGCGGCGATCGCGCGCATGCCGTGCGCCAGCACTTCGAGGCTTTGCGTGGTGAGCGTGGGGCAAATGCCCGTGACGCCAAAGGCGAAATGCGCCCGCACGATCTGGGCGACTTTGGCCGGCGTCAGCGCCAGGGAACTGAACTCCTGGCCCAGGTAGCCGTTGACCTGCAGATCGAGGAAGCCCGGCGCGACCCAAGGTGCATCGGCACGATCGTTGCCGCCGGCCACCGGTCCGACGCGCGCGATGCGGCCGTCGGCGATCGAGACTTCGACCAGTTCACGATTGTCGTAACGTCGGGCAATGAACTGCATGGCAAGCGGCTGCTCTGTGGGTGCTGGGCATGAACGCGGCGTTCATCGTAAACGATGATCGCGCAACATTCACCCCTGGCAGCCGGGCGCCGGCGCAGGACTTACCAGATGAGCATCCGCGGCCGCGCGGACTGGTAGACGGGGGTACCCTGGCCGGCCCAGTACATCGGGTTCGTGCTGTTGCCGACCCAGGTTGGCGAGTACGTGCCTTGCAGCGGCGTGACGCTGGCCATCGGCCGCGAGTTGGACATGCCGAACCATTGCTGCGAGGCCAGCCGGCGCTGCCGCTGGGCCTGGTCAAACTCGGCCTTCTGGCGCACGGCGACGCGCGGATCGGCATGCTGCCGCATGGCCTGTTCGTAGTACCACATGTCGGGCGTGGGCGTGAGCTGTGCTTGTCCCAGCGAGATCGAATGCTCAGGCGCCGTGCGCTTCGTTGCCGGCTGCTCGCCGCGCGCTTCCAGCGAAATTAGTACCGCCAGCGAAGCGACCAGACACAGCCGTTTCATACTCCACGCCTTTCGAGATGAGGCCGCCGCGCGTTTTCGACGCGTTCGCTCTTTGCATCAATCGCCTATCAATCGATTTCGAGCGCAGGCGGCCTGTGAGTTTAAGAAGATTGCAGAATCCAGCGGAAAGGCCGGCTGCTAGCGGCGATTGCACTGGCAGCAAGCTCGGCAGCAACGCGCACGACATCCAGCTGGCGGACAAACCGCTTCTCCCCGGAGGGGGCTTTGCCCATAAAGTCCGATCGAAGCATTACGTAGGGTGTGTCGAGCGCAGCGAGACGCACCATTTGCCTGACGTGGTGCGTCTCGCCTTCGGCTCGACACACCCTGATATGGTTGGACCAGTCAAGAGCGATGTTGATGTTGGTTCACATGGGTGGTTCGCGGCCGATCGGGCGTGAACGAATGGGTTCGGCGACGATTGAGTCAATCTGATATTCGCGGGTTGGTTACCGCAGCGGAATGCATTCGTCGGGGGAGCCGCTCTCTACGGACGGGCGTCAAGCGACCAGGTCGCCTGGCCTCAAGGGTGTGACGCGGATTCCCCTTTGCTCCGGATCATATCGTTCACGCAGCCGATCGGTCGTGATCTCCTTGGTTTTTCAAAAGGCCTTCGGTAGTTGTCTTAAAACCGCGATCGCGCCGCCCAGGAATCAGAGGAGAGGCTAGCCAGAGGTCCAGGGGGCGGCAATGAGCACCCCTGGTCGCTGCACGGATGCAGTGAAATCCGCCGCAGGGATGCCCGGGCTACCATCGCTAGTGGTCTGTCACGTCTGGTATGAGGGATAGAGGCGTTTAAGCTTTACTCGGGCGTCGGCCGTGGTGAAACGCCAGTCGATTGTCGCGCAAGTTTGGTTGCGCTGTTGTTCCCAGGCGGCGACTTCGCGGCTCAGGAGG
>DATCFX010001094.1:0-1895 GCA_036509275.1 Pirellulales bacterium
GGTGTCGCCGCTCGAGGAGCGCTGGGGGTTCGAGGGCTCACCGCTCTCGGATGGCCAACGCGTGTTCGTCGGCATGCGCCGCAGCGACGTGCGACCGCAGGCCCACGTGGCCTGCCTGGACGTCCGCACCGGGCACTTGCTCTGGCGGCGGCTGGTGTGCAGTGCCGAAACGCCGGCCCAGGGCCAATATGACGAGATCACGCACAACCTGCTCACCTGGCACGAGGGCACGCTGTATTACAACACGAACCTGGGAGCGGTGGCGGCGCTGGACGCCCGCAGCGGGCATATCGCCTGGCTCACGGTCTATCCGCGTGCCAAGGCGGGCGACTTGAGCCAGCGGGCCACGCATTTTTATCGCGATCTGACCCCCTGCGTCTACGATCGCGGCCGGCTGTTCGTGGCTCCCTCGGACGCGCCGCCGGTGTTTGCCCTGGATGCGGCCTCCGGCCTGCTGCTGTGGAAGGTCGAGCCTTCGCAGAACGACACGCCGATTCATTTGCTCGGCGTGGCCGGCGGGCATTTGTGGGCCAGCGGCGAAAAAATCTGGTGGATCGACGCCGCCAAAGGCCTGCGCCACGGCTATTGGCCCGAGGGCGCGACGCCCAAGTCGCTCGGGCGCGGCGCCTTGGCCGGTGACAAAGTTTATTGGCCCACCGCGCACGAAATCTACGTTTTCGACCAGCGCAGCGGTTTGCAGGTCAAGCAGCCGATCGAACTCTCGGTGCGCGCCGGGAAATCCGTGCCCCTGCACGGCGGCAACCTGCTGGTCGGCGGCGGATTGCTGTTCGTCATCACCAACGACAACCTGTTTGCCCTCGATCAACACAGCGGCCTGCGGCTGGCAAACGAGAAGCATCCTTAAATCCCTGCTGAGACTCTATCATGCTCCATGACGACGACGTGCAGGCCGTTCACCAGCTCAACGATGCCTACGGCCGGATTACCCACGAACTGGCCAAGGTGATCGTCGGCCAGCAGCACGTGATCGAGGAACTGCTGATCGCCATGTTCGCCCGCGGCCATTGCCTGCTGGTGGGCGTGCCAGGACTGGCCAAAACGCTGATGATCCGCACGCTGGCCGATACGCTCTCGCTGAAGTTCAGCCGCATTCAGTTCACGCCGGACCTCATGCCCTCGGACATTACCGGCACCGAGGTGATCCAGGAAGACAAGCAGTCCGGCGCGCGGCACTTCAAATTCCTGCCCGGCCCGATCTTTGCCAACGTGCTGCTGGCCGACGAAATCAACCGCACGCCGCCCAAGACCCAGGCCGCGCTGCTCGAGGCCATGCAAGAGCACCAGGTGACGGTGGGCGGCCAGCGGCACCAGCTCAGCCAGCCGTTTTTCGTGCTGGCCACGCAAAACCCCATCGAGCAGGAAGGCACGTATCCGCTGCCCGAGGCGCAGCTCGACCGCTTCATGTTCAACACCTACGTCGACTACCCTAGCGAGGACGAGGAGCTGGAGATCGTCAAGCGGACCACCACCGAGCCGGCCGGCGCGTTGAGCCCCACGCTGTCGGCCGAGGAAATCCTCGCGCTGCAACAGATCGTGCGCCGCGTGCCGGTGGCCGACCACGTGAGCCGCTACGCGCTCAAGTTCACCCGGCTCACGCGGCGCGAGAAGGGCGAAGTGCCCGAGTTCGTTCACGAATACGTGAGCTGGGGCGCTGGCCCGCGCGCCAGCCAGTACCTGGTGCTGGCCGCCAAGGCCCGGGCCGTTTTGCACGGCCGGTTCTATGCCAATTGCGAAGACGTGCGGGCCGTGGCGCCGCCGGTGCTGCGGCATCGCATCATGACCAACTTCAACGCCGAAGCCGAGGGCATCAAGCCCGATTGGATCATCCAGCGGTTGATCGAGTTCATTCCCCCCGCCGAAGACCTGGCAAACGA
>DATCFX010001095.1:0-5878 GCA_036509275.1 Pirellulales bacterium
TGGCCGGCGCTAAGCTGCCGCGCCTGCCGATCGACGGCCAGGACATCTGGCCGCTGGCCAGCGGTCGGCTGCGCGCCGTCAGCCCGCACAAGGCGTTCTTCTATTACAACGCCTGGCAACTCGAAGCCGTGCGTTCGGGCAATTGGAAACTCATGCTGCCGGCGACGCGTTATGCCGTCGTCGAGCCGGGCCACGACGGACTTCCCGGCAAACACGAATGGGTCAACAGTTCGCTGGCGCTCTACGATCTGCAAAACGACGTCGGCGAGGCGACCGACGTGGCGCTGGAGCATCCCGAGATTGTCGAGCGGTTGCTCGCGCTGGTAGCCGAAGCCCGCGAAGACCTGGGCGACGGCGTGATCCGCGTGAACCCTGAAAAGAAGGACTTTTTCCAAGCTCGCCGCATCTACCAGATTCCCGGCCAGCGCACCCGCGAGCCGGGGCGAAGTGGACCAAATGCGGAATGATGCCGAATAACGATAGGGGCTGGAGCAAGGCGGCGCAACGCATGACGGTGCTTAGCCAATATCATCTGGTCCCGTCGTGGGTTCGAGCCTGTCTGGCCGTTTTGCTCGCGCCGGCCGCTGCACTCGTCGCGGGCGAACCGGACTTCGATGCGGCCCACCGCGCGGCAGTCGCGGCAAACCCGCCGGGCGTGACCCTGACACTCTCCACCGACGCGCCGGCCGGACAGTTCCGCCTCCATGCACCGCTGCCATTGAAGCTGAACTTCGAATTTCGCGATCCCAAGGCGTTCGACTTCGACGATTGGAAGTTTTCGCCCGATCAAGCGCGAATCGTCGATACGTTTTACGTGACACCAACCGCCAGCGCGCAGCGATTGGAGTCGGGGTTCGCCAGGCAGGGCGGCGGCGTTCCCGGATCAGGCAGACCACTCGATCCAGGGCAAACGTCGCCGACGGTGCCGGCCGCCCTCGACGAGTCGTTTCGATTCGAGCGGCCGGACAAATACCGGGTCTATTGCACGAGCCGGCGTGTCTGGAAGGCCGGCACGAAGCGGCCGTTCGGCAGGCACCTGAGCGTCACATCGAATATCTTGGAAATCGAAATCCTGCCGGTGCCGGCCGATGAGTTGGCCGCACAACTGCGGCAGGCCACCGACAAGCTCACCGCTGACGTGCCGGAGGCAGAACGCATGGCCGCCGTACACTGGTTGCAGCGATCGGACACCGAGCAGGCGGCCCACACGCTGGCCCGCGCTTTTGGTGGCAGCCCATTTCGCGGGTACGAGTTCGACAATGCGATCCATCGGGCGCTCGAGGAATCGCGTTGGCGGCCTGCAATCGTGCAGGAACTCGAGCGCCGCTTGAACGATCGCGATTTCGGTCCGTCGTACCATTATCTCTGCGACTTAGCGCGGCTCGACAGCGAGTTGCCATCACCCACCGGCTCGGCCAGCAAGCTGCTCAGCGATCAGCAGCGGCAGCGCTATGCCAAAATGGCCCACGACGCCTTGTACGATCGCGAATCGCTCCTGCTGGTGGCATACGCCGATTGGGTGTGGCGCGAGTTGCCCAGCAAGAGTCCTGCCGCCCGCGCGGCGGCGGCCTTTGCGCTCTTTTTGCTGCGCAACGAGAGAACCAACGGGACTTTGCCGCGGGACGCCACATTCAATTGGACCACCGCCCAGTTGCGGCAAATGATTCAGCCGGCCTTCCTGCTCTTATCGAGCCGCGACCAGGAGTTTTTATTAGATTACTACTGGCGACGGCTGGGCGGCGCGCCGCTCGCGCCGGCGCTCGCCCGGCTGATCGAGCGCGCTCCCGACAAGCCGCCGCAACCGGAGTACGACGACGAAACCCGGACCTTGCTCGACACGGCCTGCGAGCGTTTGCTGACGGCCGCTCCAGACACGGGGCGGCGGGTGATCATCGCCGAAATCCGACGCGAGCAGCCGCGCTTGATCACCGCAACGCTGCTGCTGTTGCCGGACCAGCCGATCGCGGAGCTCGATGAACTGTTGATCGCGCGCTTGGAGCGGAGGTCGGGAGCCGACTTCAACGGGTTCCTGCGGACGACGGCGCTGGTGAATCGCTATGCTTCGAAGGCCGTCCTGGAGCGCGTCGAGCGCGTGGTTCGCGGGTTGGCTGGCGAGGGATCCGCCGGCGCCTACCCGCCGCTGCTTTGCTACTGGTTGAAGTACGCTCCGCAGTCGGGGATCGAAATGGTCGAACAGGCGCTCGGCCAGCGCGAAAATGGCCAGCACGCTGGCTTGTTGAGCACGATGGCCTCGATCCGCTTGGCTCCGGAGTTGTTGCCCATCTGCTTGCGGCGGCTCAATGATCCGGACCAGCAGGTGGTCGAATCCGCCGTGCAGGCTTTGGGCATGTTCGGTACGCCGGTGGCCCGGCAAGCGCTCAAAGACCGTCTGCGCCGCTGGCACGACGAACTGCTTACCGCCGACCCGCTGGTGAAAGAGAAGATTGCCAACGAGGGGTACAACGGCCCTCACGGCGATTTCGACAATTCTATTCTGTGCTATCTGCGGGAATCTCCGCTCACGGTCGTTACGCCGCAAGAGCTTCGCGAACTCAGACTGTTGTGCATGACCAAACCGGCGCTGGATAACATCGACTTTGCGCTGCGAGGGTGGACCGATCCGATCGTGATTTCGTTCCAGCAAGGTGATGAAGGCGAGTTTGAGCATCACGGCTGGCCGTCGGCTGGCTCCAGTGGCAGTATGGGAACGTGGGAAGTGGCGGGATACGGTGCCGACTCCAAAGCAACATTGAAGGCGCTTTTGGCCCGTTTTCCACGCGGGACCACGTTTGCACTGCCGACCTACGTCTCGACCGATCCCGTCGAATTCCAGACGTTTTTCAACGATCTATCCGAGTACGTCGCCCGACGCGGCATGAGGCTGGTCAAAGTGGTCAAGTAAGCCCGCGAAGGCAATCTCGCGGCATGCGACGCGGGCGTGCTCCGCAAAAGCTTGGGGCGCGTTGGGAAATGGCGAGATTCCCGTAAAGGCGGCAAACCGGCAATTTCGGAATACGTAATTGACGGACTTGGGTCACCCCGACGAGGATTCGGCGCGCCGGCATTTATAGCTGTTTATACCTGGTTAGTCGTATAAATGAGTATAGTTTGCTATAAACCCGCCAATGGACCCCAGACGGTGGCGAGGTAGGTGGGAGCACGAACCGCTGTGCCATGCCGCACGTTTCGCCGAAAAACCTGCCAACGCCCGCCCTACATGTTGAACGGATCGTTGGGGTCTTCCGGCGGTTCGACCGGGGCGACTGGAGGCACAAAGCCGGCATTGTAGGTCGCTTGCTGCTGCCGCTTGGAGCGCAGGAGCTTCAGCCCGTCGCCGCGCAGCGTGACGACGTACATGCCCAGCCGCGCGCTTGGCTTCTGACCGTCGCTCAAGTAGAGCGTCATAGGGCCCTTGAACTTTGGCTCGGTGCCGATGACCCAGATCTTGTAGGCCGCTCGGGCCAGGTTGGTCTGCTGGTCTTCGGGCAGTTCGGCGAAGTCGTTGCCGACCCACAGGCTCGCCTGCCGACCCTTGACGTTGGCCTTGAACAGCACTTTTTTCGCCACCATTTCATCCAGCAGCTTCTGCTGCTTGGCCGGATCGCCGCCCGTGGGATCGGGGGCCGCGGCCTGTGCGGGAGCAGCCGGTTGCTGGCCAACGTCGCCGCCGCCAAACGGGTTCGCTGGCGGAGGCGCGGGAGGCTGGTTACCACCGCCGCCGCCGAACGGATTAACCGGCTGGGGCGCGTCCTGCGCACGGGCGGCGGGCGAAACCGCCAGCATCGAGCACGACAACAACAGCGCGGATAAGCGCCAACGCATGGTGTTTCTCCTTCGAGCGATCGCCCGGTTGCAGTCGATCCGTGGACGCCCCGGCTCCACTTTGCAGTCCTTTACATTACCCGTTAGCCACGGCTCAAGGCAAGGCAAATGGCAGCGTATCCCTCAAAAAGCATTCGCGGCAAAGCCGTTTGCCGTGGCGGCGAACTTGGCCCATAATCGGCAATAGCGCCGCGCCTCGCGCCGGAAAAAAACAGGGCGAAAATCAAGGAATCTCGCATGCAACCGACGAGACGTTGCCGCTGGGGTTGGTTATCTGCCGCGGCGGCTCTGCTGCTGTTGGCGGCGCCGCGTGCGTACTCGGCCGACTCGCAGCCGCCGCTGGAAGCTCCGGCCGGCAAGCAGGGTTCGCAGCCGCCGCCGAACTTCGATGCCGACGTGCTCGAACTCTTCGCCACGGATGCCCGCACCAGGCTCGGCCCTGGCCAGCCCGGCGGTCCGCCTCCCAAGGCCGTGGCTGGCCCTGGCACGCCGGCCGGCGACGCGCCGGACGACGATGCCGCCGGCGGCAGCTTTACCTGGTCTAAGCTGATTTCCGCCGACAACCTCGAGGCCGAGGTCAAGGCCCAAGTGCCGCTGGCCGCCGAAGCGGTGAAAACCAACACCAACTTCAAAGGCAACGGCCGCGAGAAGGCCCAGACCTCGTTCACCGTCCTGGCCACGCTGTTCGGCGTGATTGCTCAGTACGACGGCGACGTGCGCTGGAAGAAGGATGCCCCGGGCTTGGAAAAGGCCTTTTCCCAGGCCGGGTTTAATTGCAAAACCAGCAGCGACGCGGCTTACAAGGAAGCGCAGAAGCGCGCCACGGAGTTGGGCGAGTTGGTGCGCGGGGGTACGATCGATCTGCCCAAGGGCGATGCCTCGCTTCCCTGGCACGAAATGGTCAACCGCCCCGCGCTGATGCGCCGCATGGAAGAAGCCCGCGGCGGCGGCAACGTCGCCAAGTGGCTTTCCGGCAAGAACGAGTTCAAGAAAAACAAAGACGGCCTGCTGCGCGAAGCCCAATTGCTGACGATGCTCTCGGAGGTCATCAAGGACAAGGGTTTCGAGAGCGGCGACGACGAGTCGTATCAGAAGTATGCGGCCACGCTGCAAAAGCAGTGCTTGGCCATGCTGGAAGCCATCAAGGGCGACGACCAGGACAAGGCCCAGAGCGCCTTTGCCCAAGTCGGCAAGGCCTGCGACACGTGCCACGGCGATTTCCGTTGAGCTGGTGCGAGACACCGCTCGTGGCGGCACGGCTCATGAATGAGCCGGCTAAATGGTTGGTAAAGTCATCCCCCGCCTGATTCCCCCGCTTTCGCGCTCACCCTCCTGCCGATTGCCTGCCATGCGAATTGCACTGCTGTTTGCCTCGTGTTGGCTGATTTGCGGATTCGTTTGCCTTGCGGCCGAGCCGGCGCCGCAATCGCCCGTGCCGGCCGATCGGGCAGTGGGCACGATGATTGCCCGGCCCGGCTTCGAGGTGGAACTTGTCGCCTCCGAGCCGCTGGTGATGGACCCGGTGGCTTTTGCCTGGGGCCCGGATGGCCGGCTGTGGGTGGCCGAAATGGCCGACTATCCGCTGGGGATCGACGGCCACGGAAAATTCGGCGGCCGCATCCGCTACCTGGAAGACACCGATGGCGACGGCCGCTACGACCGCTCGACCGTATTTCTCGATTGTGTCGGGTATCCCAACGGCGTCCTGCCCTGGCACAACGGCGTGCTCGTGACGGCCGCTCCCGAAATTTTCTACGCCGAAGATGCCGACGGCGACGGCCGGGCCGAAATCCGCCGCCCGCTCTACACCGGGTTTGTCGAAGGCAACCAGCAGCATCGCGTCAACGGCCTGCGCTGGGGCCTCGACAACTGGGTCTACTGTGGCAATGGCGACAGCGGCGGCGCCGTGCTCTCAACCAAAACCGGCGCCAAAGTCAGCGTCAACGGCCGCGACCTGCGCATCCGGCCCGACACGGGCGAAATCGAAACGGTCACCGGCATCACGCAGTTCGGCCGCGACTGCGACGACTGGGGCAACTGGTTCGGCAGCAAGAAC
>DATCFX010001096.1:0-7006 GCA_036509275.1 Pirellulales bacterium
GCTCGACGTCATTCGCCGCAAGATCCCGGAAGAGGGCTTCAAAAAGTTCTCGGAAAAAATCGGCGAACAATTTGACAAGGAGGAAGTTCCGAAGGCGCTCGTCAAGTCAAAACTCAAGACCGACAAGGAATTGGACGAAGACCTGCACCAAACCGGCAGCTCGCTGGCGCGCGAAAAGCGGGCCTACGTCGAACGGCAAATGTCGCTGATCTGGATCCACCAGAATGCCAGCAAGGGGGACGATGAAGTCACGCACGAGGATATGCTGACGCATTACCGCGCGCACGAAAAGGAATACGACTTTCCGGCAATGGTCCGCTGGGAACAGTTGCTGGTGCGGTTCGACCGCTGCCCCAAGAGCGAGGCCTATCGCAAGCTGGCCGAGGCGGGCAACCGGATCATCGACGGCGCCTCGTTTGCCACGGTGGCCAAGAGCATTTCGCAGGGCGCAACGGCCGCCACCGGCGGCGTCAACGACTGGACCACCAAAGGCAGCTTGGTCTCTGAAAAAGTCGATCGTGCGTTGTTTACGCTGCCGCCCGGAAAGCTCAGCCCGATTCTGGAAAATGGCAAGTACTTTGAGATCGTTCGCGTGCTCGAACGCAAAGACGCCGGGCGGACGCCGTTCACCGAGGCCCAGGGGGAAATCAGGCGGCGCATCAAGGCCGAACGGAAGCACCTGGCCATCCAAAAATACATCATCGCGCTGCGCGACGAGGTCAAAGTCTGGACGATTTTCGACGAGCACGAATCCGACGACCTGGTGCCGCCCAAGCCGAAGCCGGCCGCATCGTCGACAACGCCCGACCCGGCTGCGGCAAACCCGGCCGCTCCGACCTCCGTACAGCCGCCATCGCAACAGCCGGCCGCGCCACCGTCGGCCCCACCCGGCAATCCAGCCGTCCCGCCAGCTAGCGCTATTATCGGCAACTCGCCGCAGCCCTATCCGGTGACCGGTCAGCCCGCGCGCGCGGCCTATCCCGTCAGCGGCTACCCGACGACCGCCTCTCCACCCGCCGGTTATCCGTCTACCGGATATCCATCGACCAGCAGCGGCGCTCCACCGGCCTACCCGGCCACCAGCGCCGCGCCCGCCAGCAGCGCGCCGGGCGCACCGCGGTATCGCTAAGCCCCGCTACTGCGAGGCTTTCGTGCTGAGCGTTACCCACAGGGCCAGCAGGCTGGTCAGGTTGAAGAGAAAGTGCAGGGTCACTGAAGCCCAAATGCGGTGCGTGCGCTGATAAAGATAGCCCAGCACCAAGGCCAGTCCGAACAGCGGGATGACGGGAGCCGGACCTTGGGCGCCGTGCAAAAGGGCAAAACTCGCGGACGTGACGACGATCGGCCGCCAGGCGACAGGTGTGCGTCCCGATGGCGAGGCCGGCGCTGCAACGAGCCGCGGTTCGTGCGCTTCGAGCCAGCCTTGCAAGACGACGCGAAACAACAGCTCCTCGACTAGCGGCGCCACGGCCACGGCGGCGCCGGTCGCGATCAACACGCCGGACAACTCGGACGTTTCGCTGAGAAACGTGACAATCGGATGCTCGCCCTTCCAATTCTCGCTCAGCACAAGGTTCAGCACAACATTCAGCAACTGCACGGGCACCGACGCGGCGATAAATCCGATCGCGCCAGCGCGGAGGTCGGAAAACAGACGCGTGAGCGGCAGGCCCAAGTCGGCCCACGCGGCGCGGGCGCGGCCGCAGCGCAACACGGCAATCACCGCCAGGGCGAACAGCAGATTGACCACGACATTCAACAGCAGCACGGCCTTCAATTCCGGAATGCTCAGAGCCCGGTTCGATTTGGCATGCTCGTCGCCGGAGTCGGCCTGCGGCGATTCGGCCACATCGTGAGGCTCGGTACGTGGCTCGCGCGGAAGCGCGGCGCCGGCGGCCGGTTGGTTCGGCTGACTGTGAGCCCAATCCAGCGCGACGCGATTGAAGCCAACGTGCAGCAGCAGATATGCCAGGAGCAGGGCTAGCAACTGGGCGCCGCTCCACGGCATGCGGCGCCGCGGCTCATAGGCGAGCAGCTCATCGCCCTGCCGGCTGCGCTGGACAATCCACAGCCACGCCGCCGCACTCGCGCCGACGATCGCGATCATCACGACGCCGGTCGCGGCCATGAGTGGAGTCGGAGCCATCGACCGGGGCCGCCAGGAAACGAGGTAGAAAAATGCGGACCGAAGCGATGATTGCCTACTGACGCACCAGCCGGATGGCCGTGCGGATGTAGGCCACGCCGGAATAAACCGTCAGCACGACGGTGATCCAAATCCAGGCGGTGACCAACGGCGGCAGCCAGCCTGGAACTTCGGTGCCCGCCGGGTAGCTGAGATAAAACAGCGAGCAGCCGGCCGCAATGCACTGGGCCAGCATCTTGAGCTTGCCGCTGGTGGCCGCCGAAAAGTCGGCCCCCTGCTGTTCGAGAAACCCACGCAGCGCCGTGATCAGCAGCTCGCGGCCGACAATCAACACCACGACCCAGGCGTGCATGCCCAACGCGCGCAGGCCGGGACTCGGATTGGCGGCCAGAAAAATGAACGTGCCGCAGATGATGATCTTGTCGGCAAACGGATCGAGGATGCGACCCAGCGTCGTGACCATGCCATACTTGCGGGCCAGGTAACCATCGAGCCAATCCGTACTCGCCGCGATCACAAAAACCACCAGCGCGGCCAGGTAGTAATCCCAGACCATCAGCACGAACAGCACGAGCGAGAGCAGCAAGCGCAGCGACGTGAGCTGGTTGGGAAGATTGAAAACCGAGGCGCGCGACTGGTTTTTAGCGGTCGTGGCCACTGGCGACCCCTTTTTTCAGCGTGTAACAATCAAAGATGGCGTAGCTATTTTGCGCTCGATCCTCATCGGCCGCGACCCACGGCAGCCGCCACTAAATCATACTCTTGGCTGGCAACCACCTCGCAGGGCACGAACTGGCCCGAGCGCAGCTTTTTGCCCGTCACGTACACCACCGAGTCGACGTCCGGGGCGTCGGCGTAGCTGCGGCCGATCCAGGCGTCCTTGGCCTCGGGCAGTGGCACGTCCAGCAGCACGTCGAGCTGCCGGCCGATTTGCCGCTCGTTCCACTCGAAGGCAATCTCCTGCTGCACGGCCATCAGCCGCTCGCGGCGCTCGGACTTGATCTCGTCGGGCAGATGGCCGTCCAGGCGCGCGGCCGGGGTATCCGGCTCCAGCGAATAGGTGAACACGCCCAGCCGCTCGAACCGCTGCTGGACCACGAACTCGGCCAGTTCCTCGAACTGCGCGTCCGTTTCGCCGGGGAACCCGGTAATGAACGTGGTCCGCAGCACGAGATTGGCGATCGCACCACGCAGCTTGGCCAGCAGTTCCTCGGTTTCGGCCCGTTTCACGCGGCGCTGCATTCGCCGCAACATGTTGTCGTTGATGTGCTGGAGCGGCAGATCGAGGTACGGCACGATCCGCCGGGCACTGGCCAGCACTTCGATCAGCTCGTCGCTGAAATACATCGGATACAAGTACATCACGCGAATCCAGTCCAGGCCTTCGACCTGGTCCAGCTCGCGCAGCAACTCAGCCAGCCGCGGCCGGCCGTACAGATCCATGCCGTAGTAGGTCGTGTCCTGGGCCACGATGTTCAGCTCGCGAACGCCGTCGGCGGCCAGTTCGCGAGCTTCGGCCAGGACTTCCTCCATCGGCTTGCTGGCATGCTTGCCGCGCATTTTGGGAATGGCGCAGAACGTACACAGCCGGTCGCAGCCTTCCGAAATCTTGAGAAACGCGAAATGCCGCGGCGTGATCCGCAGCCGGTTGCGATCCGACAGCGGTCGCGACGGCGCCGGCTGGAACACGCTGCGCTGCTCGCTCAAGCCGCCCAATAGCCGGTCGGCCACCTTCGTCACGTGCTCGCGGCCAAATACGCCCACCAATTGATCGATGTCCGGGCACTTCTCCAGCAGCGATTCTTTCTCGCGTTCGGCCAGGCAGCCGGAGACGATCACGCCCTTGATCGCCCCGCGGCGTTTGAGCTCGAGCATTTCGTGAATCGCCGCAAACGATTCGTCGCGCGCCCGTTCGATGAAGCCGCACGTATTGACGACGACAAAATCCGCGCCTTCCGGCTCGTTGACCAGCCGGTAGCCATCCAGTTGCAGCAGCCCCAGCATCCGCTCGCTATCCACCAGGTTCTTCGGACAGCCCAAGCTGACGAAGGCATACGAGCCTTTTGCCGTCGTTGGAGGCCCATCCGCCATTGACGGCGCCGAAACTGAGTCATCAGCGGTAACAATCGGCAATTGCATAGTCTGAATTCATTTGCGGAAGAGTCGGGAACGAACGAAATCGTCATCGCTAGGTGAGTGGGCCGCGAATCGTATCAAGCACTCAAAAACTCCTGCCAATCCAATCCAAGCTGGCGAACGGCTGCTTTGATTGTGCCAAGCTTCAGATCGCGACCGCCCCAATCCGGAAGAACCGTGAAGCGTTGTTGCCTCGGGTTCAACCATTTTCGATGCGAGCCGCCGCCTCGACGTGGCAATTCCTCGCATCCCAAGGTTGTTAATTTGTACGATACCTCGCGGTACTTCACGGAGTCGCAACCACAGTTTCTAGCCAAATCGTGGACGTTTGATCGATGATTTGGGCGTTCGTCGGTAACGAGCGACCAAGATCCGCATACGCCTCGACAACTGCCGCCAACGCATCTCGCGCGTTTTCCAGCGCCGCTTCCAAGGTCTCACCTTCGGTCACGAGCTCAGGCACGACAGGCGACGTGACCGTATACCCCCCCTCGGGCTGCGGCGAGAGCATCAATGGGATCTTGTAATTCATGCAAAAAGGTCTCCGTTACCCTCCGAGGCGTTGCCGCCCCCAGAATCTTTTCAACGACCGGCAAGATGTTCATTTCTGCTTAATTGATCGAACCCATTCTTCCCAAAACCGTCGTTGCTCGGCCACAGTGGACGGCTCAACGTCGGGTCCGAACTCAAAGATGTCCACGAGATCTGTTGGGGTTCGGCCGAGTTCCAGCTTATAGGCCTTTAAGCCTCGCCCCATGTCTCGACCCATTCCCGAAGGGTAGATGTTTTTGCTGCTTCCATAACAGAACGGGCGCCATCCCATCGCCTCCAGCTGATCTCGGATTCGGCACGTCGCGTTAAAAAAATCCAACCCTTCGCCGATAATCTCTTCTTCTGACCATACGAGAAGAAGTTTGCAATTGGGGTACTCCGCATCTCTGTCGAAGGAGAATATTCCCGGCGCCTCGGCACCTGCTGGCCCCAGAAGTTTAACTTGGTACTGTTCGACGGACATATACGTCGGCGATTCTGTAGCCGTCTTCGGCTGGCCCGTACTAGCTCTGCGTTTCCCTAGATGTCTCAAGAGGCTCGATGGCTTCCATGAGCATCAATGAGAGCTTGTGCCACAATTCATGGCCCGGCTTCTCGTCCATCAAGGGCACAAAGAGCGTCAAGTTTGTCCTTCCAACCTGCACGGTCTCCGGATGCTTGACCGCGTACGTTTCTCCACTCGCCATCCGGATGCGAAAGGGTCGGAAAGGTTCGGCCGTAACGTGTCCGATTACCTCTTTTGGCGTCATCATCTGAGCGGCCTCCAAGTGGTTGCCAACGCGTACACCACGTGCTTAAGCGTTCTCACGTCTTCGACGCCGCGGCGTCCAGGTGCGAGATCGACTCGATGAGCAGCGGCGAAACGGTATCCCAATCGCCATGCACCGCCGGATCGTCGGCGACTAACGAGAACACGACCAGGCCGGCCTTACCCATATGCACCATCTCCGGATGGCGAATGTCAAACGTACGGCCGCTGGCCATGTGAATCCGAAACGGCCGAAATGGCTCCGCCCTTAAATAGCGCCGAATGTCTTGCGTCGTCCTCATGTCAGTTTGCCCAATTTCACGGCCTATGCCCAGCGCCAGTTGCCCCCCCATTGCGACGCGGTAGCGCGTCGATCCATACTATTCCATCCGGCCCGATTAGACGAGGGCCGGAAGCGGCGTAAAGGACTGGTGCGGGCCGATTTTCGGTGTTTTTTGCATGCTTCGTCGAGCTGTCGTGCCGCTGGCCTTGGACCTGACCGCTGCCGGCGGCGCCGGCGGCCGCTTGTCCGAGAGCCTGATCGCCGCCATGCCGGCTTTGGCAGCCGCGCGCGATGAACTGCTGGCCACCTGGCAAACCGCGCATGGCCCGGTCCTGCCGACTGCCCAGCGGCTGCTGGATGATTATCGCCCGGGCGATGGCCGAGTCGTCGGAGCCAGCCAACTCGGGCAGATCCTGGCCCGGGCTCGGCTGGTAGTCGATCAGGTCGATCGGGGCGTGGTCGTTGCCGGCCGCGACGTGTGCCTGGCCGCCCGGGCGGTGCTCGCAAGCTGTACCCATCCTTTCCACAACGAACTGTCGCAGGCCGAGCGCGGCGGATATCCACGCGTTTACTTCGAGTGGGGGCCGGTCGACAACGACGCCCTGGCTGGCCTGCTGGACTTGCTCGCCCCGCCGCGGGCCAGCGCCGGGCTGGACAGCCGCTGGGCGCTAATTAGCGTCGCCGACGGGAGTGCCGAAACGGCGGTCAAGACGCAGGTGCTCGCGCGGGCGTTGGAGAACAGCCTTCGCGGCGACGGCGATCGGTTGGAGCAACTCTGGATAAGACTTCCTGCGCCGGGCGACCAGGACCTCAATGACCCGTTTACGCCCGGCGTGCTGTTGCCGGCGGCGCTGGCGGGTTTGGACGTGGTCGGACTGCTGTCCGGCGCGGCGGCCATGATCGAGCGGTTCGTGCATGCTCCGCCACCTGTTTGCCCCGTGCTGCGATTCGCCGGACTCTGCCATCTGGCGGGCCGAACCTCCGAGGCGTGCCAGATGGCCGTTTGGTCGCGTGCGCTCGAGCCGATCGCCCACTGGTATGGCCGGCTACGGCAGCAGGCGTTTGCGGCTTGTCCGCCCGGCTCGCAGGAAAATGGTTCTAAATCGGCAACCGGCTTGCACCATCATCGGCCGGCGGAAAA
>DATCFX010001097.1:0-2172 GCA_036509275.1 Pirellulales bacterium
TCCAGCGCAGCGAGCCGCTCTTGTGGCACGGCCGGCGGATGCCGACGATGATGGTCGTCATGCGGGCGGACCCTGGGTCCGGCTTGACCAATGCGCAGAACGTGCGGGCCAGGCTATGGGTCAGCTTCGACGGCTCGGTGCTCAAGCAGGAAGTGCTGCTGGGTAGCGGCCGCCTGCGTTTCCTGCGCGTGGCCGAGTCGGCACCGACGGCCGGGGAATCGGCCGACGACCTCGAGCCGTGGTGGGACGAGAAACCCGCCTCGGCGTCCGCGCCAGCGCCGGCGTCCGCGCCGGCCCGCGATTGGCCGTCGATTTTAAAGGATTTTTTTACCGGCAAGGCGGGCGGACCCAGCGCGCATGATTGAACTCGAGCAGGTGACCAAGACGTTCGGACGCAAAATCGCCGTGGACGGCATGAGCCTGTCCGTGCAGCCGGGCGAGCTGTTCGCCTTCCTGGGGCCCAACGGCGCCGGCAAGACGACCACGATCAAAATGCTCGTGGGGCTGCTGCGTCCCAATTCCGGCCGCGTCCGCGTCGCCGGTTTCGACCTGGCCACCCACAGCCGGCAGGCCTGCCAGGTGCTGGGTTACGTGCCCGACGAACCGACTTTGTACGAGAAGCTCACGGGCCGCGAGTTTCTGCAATTCATCGCCAGCATGTACGGACTGGACGACCGCCAGAGCCGCACGCGGCTCGAGCAGCAAATCGCCCAGTTCGAGTTGCACGACTTTCTCGATGAACTGGCCGAGAACTATTCGCACGGCATGAAGCAGCGGCTGGTGTTTGCCGCCGCCCTGCTGCACGAGCCGCGCGTGTTGATCATCGACGAGCCGATGGTCGGGCTCGATCCCCGCAGCGCGCGGCTGCTCAAGGACCTGCTGCGCCAGCGCGCGGCCGCCGGCATGACAATCTTCATGTCGACGCACACGCTGGCTCTGGCCGAGGAAATCGCCTCGCGGCTGGCGATCATCGATCACGGCCGAGTTCAATTCTGCGGCACGCTGGAAGCGCTGCGGGGCGACCTGGCCCGGCGCGATTCGTCGCTGGAATCGATATTTCTGGGGCTCACGGGCAACGCGGCCGACGGCCGCCTCGCCGCGGCCGGCTCCGGGACTGACCCCGCGCCGTTGCTGCCGGGCGTGCCCGCGGAGGGTCGCTAATGCACGCGCCCGCCGCTGCTGCTGACGCGCTGCCGGCCGCCGGTGTCGGCTGCGGGGCCGTGCCCCTTGAGCCTGGGCCGGAGTTGATCTCGCCGGAACGCGAAGCGCGGATTTTCTGGCGCGCGCGGCTGGCGACCATCCGCAACGCGCTGCTCCGCTCGCGCGAGGCCTCGCGGTTTCGCATCGTGATGGTCGGCCTGCTGGCGGCCACGCTGTGGGGCATCTTATACGTGCTATTCGTCGACGGCTTCCGCTTCCTGCGGTCGACGATTGCTGATCCGGCCACGCAGGATGAGGCAATCCGTGGCATTTACAGTTTGTTTTTCGCTTCGCTGTTGCTGTTGTTGATGTTTTCGGCCGGATTGATCCTGTACGGTCTGCTCTACCGCTCGGCCGAAACGCGGTTCCTGCTCACCACGCCGGCCCGGCCCGAGCGGATTTACCTGCACAAATTCCAGGAGTCGATGTTCTTCAGCTCCTGGGTGTTTCTGCTGCTGGCCACGCCGATGCTCGTGGCGCATGGTCGCGTGGAAGGGGCCAATTGGTATTTCTTCGCGCTGCTGGTCCCCTCGCTGCTGGCCTTCGCCGCCATTCCCGGCAGCCTGGGCGCCATCGCCTGCATGCTCGTGGTGCGCTACCTGCCGAGCAATCGCAAGCATCTGCTGGTGCTGGCGTTGCTCGTGGGCGTGGCGGCCGTGGGCTCGCTGGCCTGGTCGTTTTCGCATCGCATCGAGGGCAACCTGTTGACGCCGGCCTGGTTTCAGAACGTGCTGGCGCGGTTGCGGCTGACCGAGTATCGGCTGCTGCCAAGTTGGTGGCTCAGTTCGGCCCTGCTCGAGGCGGTCCACACCGGCTGGAACAACGTGGCCGGCAATCAGGCGTTTTCCGAGAGCATGATGTTTCTGACGCTGCTGGTGGCCAACGCCCTGTTCTTCAACCTGTTGGCCGTGTGGACGGCGCAGCGGATCTTTCGGCCCGGCTTTCTGGCGCTCGAAGGCGAGCGGACCGCGC
>DATCFX010001098.1:0-2832 GCA_036509275.1 Pirellulales bacterium
GATGCCGGAAGAATAGGTGGCGCTCACCGCAGTGTTGGCTGGCGCGTACTTGACCACCGTGTTGTTGCCGTTGCTGGAAACATACAGGTATCCGTTGGAATCCAAGGCCAGGTAATTGGGACTGGATAGGCCTGCGGTGTACGTGGCGCCGACCAAGGTGCTGCCCGAGGCGAACTTAAGTACCTTGCTGTTGGCAAGCGTGGCCACGTACAAATTGCCGCTGGTGTCGACAGCCAAGGCAGCCGGAGCAACGGATGCCGTGGAGTACGTGGTGTTGACCACGGTACTGTTCGCCAAGAACTTGCTGACCGTACCGGTCGCGTTGCCGACATACAAGTTTCCGCCCGAGGTCAACGTCATGGCCGTAGGGCTCGAAATGCCAGACGTGTAGGTGGCGCTCACCGTGGTGCTGCCGGCGGCGAATTTGGTTACCGTGCTGTTGCCGAGGTTGGCGACGTACAGGTTGCCGCTGGTGTCCACCGCCAGGGCAATGGGAAGCGAGATGCCAGTGGTATAGGTAGCGCTGGGCGTGGTGCTGCCGGCGGCGAACTCGCTCACCGTATAGTTGCCGCCATTGGCCACGTACAGGTTGCCGCTGGCGTCCAGCGCCAGGGCCTCGGGAATCGAAATCCCAGAAGAGTACGTGACGCTGGGCGTGGTGCTGCCGGCAGCGAACTTGCTCACCGTATTGTTGCCGAAGTTGGCCACATACAGATTGCCGCTGGGATCGAACAATAGGGCAGAGGGCTGGCTGATCCAGCCCAGCGTCGTGCTGGCGGTGGTTCCGAACGAGTCTTCGGCTCCGACCAGCGCGGGACTGGCGCTATGGTCGACATCCACGTCGGCCCCACGCAGCGTGACCGCGTTGGTGGCCGCGCTGGCAGATGTGACGGTCGCGCCGGCTCCGATCGACAGCGTACCGGTGCCGTCGTCGCCCGTGCCGCTGCTGGTCACGTCGGCGGCCAGCGTGAGCGTGCCGGTGCCGCTGTAGATGGTGACGCCCGCCGTCACGCTCACGTTGCCCGTGGCCTGCAGATCGAGCGTGCCGCTCTGGCTGATCACGTTGCCCTCAATCAGCAGGGCCGAGTTCGTGCCGGTCGAAGCGAGAGCGACGTTGCCGCTGATGGAGTTGACGCTCGCGCCCGGGCCAACCGTGATCGTTCCGCCGACGGTTGCGGAAAGCGAGGCGCTGCCGGTGAAATGCGACGAGCCGCTAAGGGTCAGGTTCGGCGTGGCACTGCCGAGCGTAACACTAAAAGAATTCGCGTACCCGGAGCTGCCGCTATCGGCAAACGTCACCATATCGCTGCCGGTACTGGCGCCGTCGGTGATGTTGATTCCCGACGTCAGGCCGGTGATGCCGGCACTCAGCACCGTCAGCAAGTTGGTTCCGTTGCCGGTGACCTTCGTGTCGTTGGTGCCAGACCAGGTGCCGCCGGCCAGCGAAAGTTGGTATGTGCTGCCGGTGCTATGGATCGAGAGCTGTTCCGCCGTGGCCAAAGCAAGGTTCAACGAAGTGCCGGCGTCGGTGAATGCGGCCAGCAGGTTGCGATGTTCGAGCGATTGAAACCGCAGCCGGCGAAAGCGCGCGGCGAGCGCTCCCGCCACGGATTTCTCGTCGCGTCCTGCTCGGTGGACCGACCGACCGAAAAGCGATTGACCGCGCTTCGAACGCGCATGGCGTCGTGCCATAAGTTGCCTGCCCCATCAAAATAAAGCCCTTCGACCTGAACGGCGCAAACAGCGAGTTGCCGCATATTTGCTACAGGGCTGGTTATTCTGGGCCGGATGTTATCGCAAAAAAGGGGGTGTTAAACTTTATTTTTGGCCAATTTGCTGTTGCTTCCCCCCTACTTCGCCTGATCTGGGCCGGGAATGAGCGGGCATAAATCATTGAAACCGGGCCAAACTTTCCGCAAAGCCGAGCGCCAAGGCAGTGCCAATTTGGGCGAACTTATTGCGCAGCGGGCCCGGGGACTGGTCGGAGGGGCCGCGTAGCCGCTTGCTGCGGCGCCTCTGCGAGGTACGCAACCAATCGATTTCGGCGGAGATGGGAAGATGCCGCTTCAGCAGCCGCTCGATCTTTAGCCAGCGGCCCTGGTCCTGCCATTGCCGCAGGCGGCGCAGGCACGTCATGCCTGAGCCCAGGCCCAGCCTCCGCGGCAATCGATTCCACGGTATATCTGCCCGCAGGACGTAAACGATGCCGCTCAGAACTTCTCGATCGTTGGCCCTTGGCCGGCCGGCTGAAGCTGTTCTTTTTTCATCGAACAGCGGCTTGACGAGCGACCACAAACGATCGCTGATGATCTCATTCATCGGTTTGCCCTCCGTTAACATCTTTCCGCGAGTCTGTCACAAAATTTGTGGCAAGCGGGGCCCAGGCCGGCAGCGGCTGGGGATCTCAGCCGGAGGATTCGTGGGTCGCGGAACCGCGAGAATTGCGCAGCTTTGCCGAGCGATTCGCCGGAAGCTTTGCGACTTGGGCGAGAGCGCGAATTGCCCGCGGCTGTGCCGGCCGCTGGCAGCACATGGGGCAGAGTGCCAGGCTTATTCGCCGGAGTCGATCTCTTGGCGCAGGCGGCGCAGGATCCGGCTCTTGGCCAGATAAACCGAGTTGACGCTGATTTCCAACTCGCTGGCCGCGAGATTGGGCGGTTGCTGATCGACAACGACGCGCAAGAAGGCCTGCCAGGCCGTATCGCTGAATTCATTGCGCACCAGTGCCATTGCCCGCTGACAGAGTGAGTCGATTCCCTCATTCTCGTCGAAGTCCAACTCCGGCACCGCGGGGACCTGTTCGAGAACTGCCTGGCCGTAGCGTCGCCGATC
>DATCFX010001099.1:0-1438 GCA_036509275.1 Pirellulales bacterium
TACGCCAACACCGTGCCGACAATCACGACCACGCTCAGCAGGATCCATACGGGCGTGGAATGCCCCGCGAATCGGGCCGAGTGACCGAGCGCCGAGAACGGGAAAGTCCAGACCGGCAAGACAAGAGCGAGCACAATTGCACCGACGCCGGCACCGTACGCCGTCAACTCCAGCACCGGCATTCGCGCCGTCCCGCGTTCGCCGATCAGGAAATACGCCGCACATCCCAACGCCCCGCCGGCGCCGGCAACCGAGCCCCACACATTCAGCTGAAATCCCGACCACGGCTCCGTCAGCACCACGAGCCCAATCACCGCCAGCGTCACGCCAGCCCACACTGCACGAGGCTGCGGCCGATGTTGCAGCACTGCTGCATACACTGCCACCAGCACCACAGACATGTATTCGAACAGCAACGCGACGCCGACCGGCAGCCGGTCGATCGCAATGAAATAACAGATCTGGACGGCGACAAAGCCGAGCGAGCCGTACGCGATCACCAGCCACACATCAGCCCGCGTCCAACGATAGGTGGGCCGCCTACCGCTCAGCTGCCGAAAGAACACAATTCCAAGCATGACGACAGCGGCCATCGTGATCCGGAATTGCGCCAGCCGCAGCGGGGTCAGCTCACCGCTCGTCAATACCGCCTTCGAGAACGGCCCGGCAGCACCGAACGAGATGGCACTCACGATCGCCAACGACACGCCCCTATGGGCGTGAGGCTCCAACCGCGCCGTGTTCACCAACCGATCGCTGTCCACCTGCCGAGGCTATCGTCGTCCCCTGATTCGACGCGCCCGGTTATCAGGCCAAGCGCCTTATTGACTGAGGGCCGCCGTGATTGCGCTTTGGACGGCGTCAGTGAGAACCGCAGCGCCGCCGTACAGATGCACGGTGAGCACCGTGCTGCGGTTGTTCGTCAGGTAGGTAATTGTCGAGCTGGGGAGTGCAGACGGCTCGGCGAGCAGGAGTGGCGCCCCTGCCTTCGCTAGTTGCGCGCCGCCCGCCAACGCATCTGGGAAGCCTGCACCGGTAGCAACTCCTACCGTCGTCGGTGCACTGAAGAAAGTGGCTGCGACAGCGGCCGCAGTGGCGTATCGGTCTGCGCCAGCCACCGGAGTTGCGTGCGGGTCGGCGAGGGCGGCGGGGCCGCCGATCGCGTACACAGTGGTGGGCTTGGACGCCAGGTACCCGGCCACCCCGCTGGGCAATGTGGATCCTTCAGTGAGCAGGACGGCACCATGGATATGCGCCGCGGCTGGTCCTGCTGTCAGCGCATCGGGATAGTTCGTACCGCTCGCGAGCAGCACCTGGGAAGGGCTGCCGAGCGCGACCGCGACTGCGAGCCCCGTTGCGTAGCGGTCGGTCCCCGAATACCGCACCACTTGGTAGCCGGCGGTGGTCAACTCGCTGGCCACTGCCGCAGGGATAGCGG
>DATCFX010001100.1:0-1064 GCA_036509275.1 Pirellulales bacterium
CATCGTGCCACGGGACTTGCGCTCGGGTCCGATTCGCGCCCAGTATCTCAAGCTCTGGACTTTATTGTCGCGCGTGCAGCCGGAGGCTGGCGAGGTGCCGCTCTTGTCGGCCGTTTGCAAGTCCTTCGAGAGTCCGGATCAAGCCGCCCGCTTGGACCAACTCGGCGACTGCCTGTTCAAATACCGCGACGCACAAAAGCAATGGCGCCTCGTCTGGGCCTGGGGCTATCGGCGAAAAACCGAGCCTCTGGGCCACGCCAGCCTGTGCCCACGCTGTTCGCTCTTAACGCTACGGGTGCCAGGCGAAACACTGCGTTGTCCAGGATGCGGCTGGCGCTCGCGGCGGCGGCTGCTGGCCGGCATGGCGCTCGCCGCGCTGTTGATCGGTCTCGGGTTGGGCGTGTGGGCCGCGACTCGCCCGCGCGCGACTCAGCCAGACATCGTGCGGACTCCGGTTGCTCCCGCCCCGATCGCACGCGTCCTACCCGTCCCGCGGCCGCACACCGTGGTCCCATCGGTTCCGAGGCCGAGTTCGACGCATGCGCGCCAAGCCAACGAAACGATCGCGAAGATTACCCGGCTGATTCAGCCGAAAACCGCACCCCCGCCGCGAATGCCGCTTCGTACAGCCATCATCATCAAACCGGCCGCACCGCCGCGGCCCGTACCGGCCAAGGTCGATCCGACGATCGTCGCCTCGACGGCAACACAGGGCCGCGTCATTGCCGCCAGCGGGCGCCCGGCCGCGGTCATAGCCCGGTCGGTTTCCGCCCCGCTGCCCGAGGGTGTGAGAGTCGACCAGAACGGCAAAGTCTACGTGGGCTATCGGTCGGTAACTCCGACGTTTGACGTGACCACGCAGTTCTCTCCCAGCGGCAACCAGCCGTCCCGCTATATCTACGGCAGCCACGTGTACGCAGAAAGCCAGGACACGCTGCACGGCGGCGAACCAGCGGTTCAGCAATGGCAGCACTACGTGATGGACGAGCAATCCGATTCGCCGGCCAGCGCCGATGGTTCGGACCATGCGGTGTCGCTGGTGCTGCTGGATCGCGGAACGGACG
>DATCFX010001101.1:0-7271 GCA_036509275.1 Pirellulales bacterium
GCCAGTGACTGGGCTCTTTTCATACGCATTCACCGGGCAGGCGATCATGCAGGCCGGCTCGAGGCAATGGTGGCAGGCCGCGGTGACGTGCTGCAACACTGGCAAAGCCGACGAGCCGCCGACGAGCAGCCCGACGTTCCGAAAGCTTTCGTCCTCATCCAGGCCATTGAGCGTATGGCAGGCCGTGACGCAGGCTTTGCAGCCCGAGCAGCGATCGAGGTCGACCTCGAAAGCGTATTGCTGGCCTACTTTCAACTCCGCCGGCAACAGCGCGCGGTACAGTTCGCCGCGAGCCTTAGGCGATTGGGAGTCGTAAGCCCGGCTGAACTGTTCGACCGCCGTGAGTTGCTGCTGGTTGGCCAGGAGCTGTTCGACCAGGTCGGGGCCGTGCAGCGAATCGGCCCGATCGTCGACGCGCGGGGGTGGCGGAACCGCCACGCGGCAGCCGCTCGTTTCTGCGTTGACAACCGGTAAAGCAATCATGGGCTTGGATCAAGCGGAAATGGGCTCGAGCCCGACCAGCGGCTGCGTTATCGCGGCGCACGAGGTCGCGAGCTTGCAGCCGATTTCGGTGGCCAGCAGTTTGTCGAGCACCTCGACCGGCGGCAACTCGACGTAGACGTTGTCGCCTTCGACTTTCGCCGGAAAGGTGCGGATGTGATACTCGCCGCCGTCGAGCGATTGGCCGCCGGAAAGCGAAAAGGTCTTTTTGTGCAGCGGGCAGGCCACTTTCGGCTCGCCGGCCGCATCGCCAATCATGCCGCTGGACAGGACGAACGCCTTTTTGTGCGGGCACATGTTCTGGCTGGCATACCACTCGCCGCGGCTGGCGAAGTTGAAGACGGCGATCTGCGACGCGCCGTACTTGATCGTAGCGCCGCCGTCGATCGGAAAATCGCCGGCCTTGCCCACGTGGACCCAGCGCGGGCGCTCCAACTGTTCTCGCTCATGCTCGGCCAAAGAGCGGCCATCGAGCATGCGGAACTGGTCGAGGGCCACCATCTCGCTGGGCCAGTCGGCCGGCCGCGATTGCTCCCGCTGCGAAACGAACTCGATGCACGGCTCGCTTTCGGGCGTGTTGGCAAACTGCCGGAACCACTTGCGTTTTTCCGGATCGTTGACCACGGCCGCCCACTCGCATTGGTAGGTGTCGACCAGCGATTGGAGCCGCGCCTCGAGTTCGGGGGCCAGCCCCAGCTTGTCGTACACGACGACGTCGCGCACGTGCTCGATGCCGCCTTCCAGTTTGTCGCACCAGACGCTGGTCCGCGTCAGCCGGTCGGCCGTCATGATGTAATACATCAAAAAGCGGTCGATATAGCGCAGCGCCGTGTCTTCGTCCAGGTCGGCGGCCAACAGTTCGGCGTGCCGCGGCTTCGAACCGCCGTTGCCGCAGACGTAGAGGTTGTAGCCGTTTTCGGTGGCGATCAGGCCGACGTCCTTGCTCTGCGCCTCGGCACACTCGCGAATGCAGCCGGAGACGGCCATCTTGATCTTGTGCGGCGCGCGAATCCCCTTGTAGCGGTTCTCCACGCGGATGGCGAAGCCCACGGAGTCCTGCACGCCGTAGCGGCACCACGTCGTACCGACACAGCTTTTGACCGTTCGCACCGCCTTGCCATAAGCATGCCCGCTCTCAAAGCCTGCCTGAACCAGCGTTTCCCAGATATCGGGCAGGTCCTGCACGCGGGCGCCGAACAAATCGATCCGCTGTCCGCCGGTGATCTTGGTGTATAAGCCGTAACGCTTGCCGACTTCGGCGATCACCCGCAGCTTGTCGGGCGTGATCTCGCCGCCGGCGATGCGCGGCACGACGGAATACAGCCCGCCACGCTGCATGTTGGCCAGGAAGCGGTCGTTCGTGTCCTGCAAGGCCTGATGCTGCGGGGCCAGGATGTCTTCGTTCCACAGGCTGGCCAGGATCGAGGCCACGGCCGGCTTGCAGATTTCGCAGCCGTGGCCGCTGCCGCAGTCGGCGATCACGTCGGCAAACGTGCGCAATTCCTTGACCTTGATGATGGCGAACAATTCGGTGCGCGAATATGCGAAGTGCGGACAGAGGTGATTGCTGAGCGCCTTGCCCGAGCGAGCCCGCTCTGCCTTGAGCAGATCGGCGACCAACGGCAGGCAGCCGCCGCAGCCAGTGCCAGCCCGCGTGCAGCTTTTGACAGCCGCCAAGGTTTCGAGCCCTTGCTCACTTACGGCTGCGCAGATGGCGCCCTTGCTCACGTTGTTGCAGGAGCAAATCTGGCTGGCATCCGGCATCGCGTCCAATCCGCCGTGCGCCGGCGCGTCGACCGGCGGGCCCACGAGCAACTCCTGCGGCGGACAGCGCAGCGGCGCGTCGCTCTTGGAGAGCATCAGCAGCTTGCCATAGTCGGCGGCATCGCCCACGAGCATGCCGCCCAGCAACCGCTGGCCGTCGGGCGAGAAGAGCAGCTTTTTGTACACGCCGCGGAAAGGATCTTCCAACGTCAGCGGCACGGCGCGCTCCGGCGGCAGTTCGTGCTGACCGAAACTGGCCACGTCGACGCCCAGCAGCTTGAGCTTGGCAGACAGGTCCGCGCCGCGGAACTCGCGCTGCGCGCCAGTGAGATTCGCAGCCACGACTTCGGCCATTTCGTAGCCGGGTGCGACCAGGCCGTAAACCGTGCCGGCGTGCAGCGCGCATTCGCCGATCGCAAAAATCCGCGGCTGCGAGGTTTCGAGCCGCTCGTTGACGGCGATGCCGCCGCGCTGGCCCACGGTCAGTTGAGCCAGGCGCCCCAGACCATCGCGCGGCCGGATGCCGGCCGAGACGATAATCATTTCCACGTCCAGCGCACCGCCATCGGCAAACTCCAGGCGCTCGACGCGATCTCCGCCCACGACGGCCTTGGCCGACTTGGACAAATGGACCGCGACCCCCAGGGCTTCGATTTTGCGCACCAGAATCCGGGACCCCGCGTCGTCGATTTGCCGCGGCATGAGCCGCGGTGCGAACTCGACAATGTGGGTTTCCAATCCCAGATCGCAGGCCGCCTTGGCCGCTTCCAGCCCCAGCAAGCCGCCGCCCAGCACGGCACAGCGCTTGGCATGACTCGCGCCCCGGATGATCTTTTCCAGGTCGTCGATCGTGCGATAAACGAACACGCCGGCCTTGTGGATGCCCGGGATGTCGGGCACGAACGGATACGAACCGGTGGCAATCACGAGTTGGTCGTAGGCCAACTCGTAGCCGCGCTGCGACAGGATCGTGTGCCGCTGGCTGTTGATCTCGCACACCCGATCGCCCAGGTGTAGCTCGATTTCGTGCTCGTCGTACCAATCGCTCGGGGCCAGCGTCAACTTCTCCGAGTCGCGATGGGCGAAAAACGACGTCAGCGCGACGCGGTCGTACGCTGGCCGACGTTCCTCGCCGAAGATCACCAGGCGATAACGGTTTTGCTGGTCGAACTCGACCAGCCGCTGACAAAATCGCTGCCCGACCATCCCATTGCCGATGACCGCGATCGTTTCCCGAGGGGGCCGATGCTGGAGAGCCGTAATCATATTTTTAGCGAGCCTGCGATGTGGCGAAAATGGAAAGGGGCGGCCAACGCGTAGTCCCGGGAACTCAAGAGACGGCTGCCGCGATTTCGAAAGCGGGCTGCGGCTGGTTGGCCACGTCGGGCAGTGCCCACTCGGTTTCGAGATCGGCTTCCGATTCGAAGCTCAGCGTGAGGCTGAGAAACGAAACGAGCGTGACGACTGCCCCCATAATGAACAGGGCTGCATGCCAGTTGAGCCCCTCGACCGCGAACAGCAGTCCGGCCACAACGGCGCCGGCATTGCCTCCCGCGCCGACTACGCCGGACACGGCGCCCAAGGCTCGGCGATTGACAAACGGCACAATGGCATACGTGGCGCCGTTGGACATCTTCACAAACAGCGCGAAGACGATCATCAGCGGGATTGCCGCCCAGAGCACCGTGGCCTGCGAAAAGCAGATCAGACCGATGCCTTCGCCGAAGAGTGCCAGGAACAGCCATTTCACACGGCCGTCCAGCCCCCAGCGATGGCCGCACTTATCGGCAATCCAGCCACCCAAGGCACGCGCGAACAGGTTCATCGAACCGAACATCGCGGCGATCAGCCCGGCCGTCTTCAACGCATCGGTCGTACTCAGTTGCTTGAAATAGTCGAAGTAATCGACGAAATACAGAACCGCCACGTTATCCATCGTCAACTCAATGCCGAAGCAGGCCCCGTAAATCAGGAACAGCGTCCACACGCGGCGATCGCCGCAGGCTTCCCGCAGAGATGCCAACGATTGCTGCTGCGGCGGCAGCTTGCCGGCCGCGCGCAGTTGGCGCAGGTTTCCCTCGGGAAAATCCTGCGTGAGGAAAAAATACGCGATGCCGGTCGCCGCACACACCAGCCCGACCAGCACCATCGACAGGCGCCAGCTCATCGAGGCCGTATATCCCAGGTAGCCCGCGAAGAAGGCGAAGATCAGCGGCATCGCGGCCTGGGTCACGCCGCCGCCGAGATTGCCCCAGCCGGCCGTCATCGCGTTGGCCGTGCCCACGCAGTTGGACGAGAACATCTTGGACGTGTGGTACTGGGTAATCACGAACGACGCGCCGATCATCCCGATCAGCACGCGGAGGATCAGGAACGCTTCAAAGCTGTGTACCAGGCTGATCGCCATCACCGGCAGCGACCCGATCAGCAATAGACCGGAGTAAGCCAGGCGTGGCCCGATGCGGTCGCACAGCCAGCCGACGAAGATTCGCGCCAGCACGGTAATGGCCACCGACCCAATCACGCACCAGCCGACTTGCCGGGCCGTGAGACCAAACTCACCGCGGACCACTTGCATCAACGGCGCGATGCCAAACCAGGCGAAGAAGCAGACAAAGAAAGCAAACCACGCCATGTGAAAGGCGCGCATCTGCGGCTTGGAGAAGTTCAATAACTCAATGCGGTCCATGCGCCCGGAAGTTTGCATCGGCGGAATCTCGCTTTCGTACCGGCTGTTTCAGGCAAGTCGGAGCATTTAACGTAGGCGGGCTTCCGCCGGAGCCCACCGCGACAGGGCCAGCCCAGTTGCAATCGATGTACCTCGCGGCGCGTGACGGCTCGTTTCTTCGGAAAACCGAAGCAAATTCGGCCGATTGCCGAGTCCGTGCCCCCCGCCCGCTGCCGAGTCGTTGTGCAGGGTGCCCATAAACAGGGCAAACGGCCGCACGCCAGGCCCGGCCCGCATTACGAGGCACCACGCTATGTCGCAACAGCAAAGGGGGTTAGCGACGCGCCCTAAAGAATCGGCGGTATTGGAACGGCATTTTCATTGCAGTTGAAAACTCGCCGGTGTGGCGGGGGCGATCGCCGTGTCCTCGAGAGTCCTGGATGCACGCTTCGACCACTCATCTGATTCGCCGGTTATCCAGCCGCTATTTGCTGCTGCTGGGTGCCGTCGCGCTGTTGGTCTCGTTGGACCAGGCAGTGATTCAGCCGCTGTTGGTGCGCGTCAGCGGGTTTGCACCAGCCATCAATGTTGCCGGTCGCCAACGGATGTTGAGCCAAAGGCTCACTAAGGCCGCGCTGGCCATGCAATTGGCCGGCGACGCCGACTCCCGCGCCGACCGGAGCGCGGAACTGCGACAGACCCTCGACCAGTGGTCGGCCGCGCACTCGGAACTCAGGCAAGGCAGCGGCCTGCTGCGGCCGACACACAACAGCAATGGCGACATTTCGCAGGCCATTGCCGACGTTGAACCTCATTATCAGGCCATGGTCGCGGCAGTCGCGCACGTGGCTGGCGATGATGGGGCGCCGGACGCGGTGCAAACCCTCTTACAGCACGAGCCGCGGTATTTGCCGGCCATGGATCACGTCGTCACGCTGCTCGAAAGGCAATCCACTCGCCAGATCGCCTGGCTGCGGGCCCTGGCGGTGACCATCGCCTCGGGCGTGCTTCTGCTGCTGAGTGGCGTGGGATGGTTCGTCGTGCGTCCCGCCACTCGGCTGATCCGGGCGCAAGTGGACGAATTGGAGCATCGTGTTGCCGAGCGCACCTGCGACCTGACGCGCGCCAACCATGCACTGCGCTCCGAAATCCTCGCCCGCGAAGCGGCGGAAACCAAGTCGCGTCGCCTCGCCGCGCAGTTGGCCCATGCGGCCCGCGTGTCGACCGTGGGGCATCTCACGGCCGGCCTGGCCCATGAACTCAATCAACCGCTGGCGGCGATTGCCAATTACGCCGAAACCTGCGAACTGGTCCTCGAACGGCAGCCGGCGATCGGCAGCCGATTGGCTGAGCACGTGCGGCAAATTAAGCATGCCGCCTTGCGGGCCGGCCGGATCGTCGGGCGCACGCGGAATTTTCTGCGTCCCGGCGGCGGCTGCCGCGAACAGGTTCGTCTGGCGCCGCTGGTGCGCGAAGTTGCCGATTTTTGCTGCTTCGAAGCAGAACGTGCCGGAGTTCGCATCGTGCTCGATCTCGCCGCTGACGGCACGCTCGTGGCCGACCCGATCCAGATTCAGCAAGTGCTCGTCAATCTGATTCAAAACGGAATCCAGGCCATGCAAGCCTGCCGGCCGGAAGACCGCCGCTTGCTCATTCGCACGCGCCGGCCCGAAGACGCAGCCGTTCTCCACGTCGAAGTCAGCGACCAGGGGTCGGGCTTTGGCACGCACGATCAAGAATCGCTATTCCAACCGTTCTATACCACCAAACCGTCCGGGCTCGGTGTCGGCCTGCCAATCTGCCGATCGATCATCGAGGACCACGGCGGCACAATTTGGGCCCAGCCGGCCGAAGGAAGCGGTGCCATCGTTGGCTTTGCCTTGCCCCAATTCCAACCGGATGACTTCCACCAGCACTGTTCAGCCGACAGTATTTGTCGTTGACGACGACCGCCAGATGCGGCAGTCGTTGGTCGCGCTGTTGGAGGCGATCGGCTTTGCGGTTCGCGCCTTTCCGGGCGCCGGCAGCTTCCAGCAGTTCTATCGGGCTTCGATGCCTGGTTGCCTGCTGCTGGACGTTCGCATGCCCGGCACGAGCGGCCTGGAGTTGTACGAGCAATTGCTGCGCGATGGGAAGCGCCTGCCGGTAATTTTTATGACGGCCCATGCGGATGTGAGCATGGCCGTGTCGGCCATGAAGAGCGGCGCGGTCGAGTTCCTGGAAAAGCCCTTCGAGCGCTCGACGCTCGAAGACCGGGTCCGCCGGGCGCTGGCCCTGGATCAGCAGTGGCGCGAGAACGAGGCCCAGTACGCCGCCGCGCAAACGCGGCTCGACTGCC
>DATCFX010001102.1:0-2985 GCA_036509275.1 Pirellulales bacterium
ATACGCCCAAACATGGCAGTTGGCTCAACGTGGCGGAATGCGAACTGAGCTGCATGACCAGCCAGTGCATCGTTGGCCGCCGCATCGGCGAACTCGAAGTCCTGCAGTCAGAAATCAAGGCGTGGGCCGACAAAACCAACCACAAACAACGCGGAATCGACTGGCACTTCACCGTCGAAAACGCACGCACCAAACTCAAGAAACTCTACCCAAAAACCAAGGTTTGACAGGGCACTAGAGCCAATTGCGGATACTCCATGCCAGCCGGTCGCGCAACCGCTGCCACCAGCTTCGCCGCCGGCAATGCTCGGCCGTCACGCGCCGACTGCGGCGCAGCTCATAGGCACAAATCCGCGTCAGCAACCGGGCCGCCGCGGCGCTGCGGACGACGCCCATGAATTCCAGGTTCCACTGCAAGCTACGCGGGTCGAGATTGCAGGACCCGATCACCGACCATTCATCGTCGATGACGAGCACTTTGCTGTGCAGCATCAGGTTCTGCCGCTCGTAGAGATGGATGCCGGCGCGCACCAGTCGGTCGTAGCAATGGCTGCAAGCCCAATGCGCCGGCGGCACGTCGCTGATGGCGGGCACCAGCACCCGCACCTTGACGCCGCGGCGGCGTGCCCGCAGCAATGCGCGGAATACCGGCCCTTCGGGAATAAAATAGGCGACGGAAATGGTAATGCTGCGGCGCGCCTGGCGCACGAGCGGCACGAGCACGCGCGCCGCACGGCGGTTTTTCAAGCCCGGCAAACAATCGAACAGAAACAGCCCTTCGTGCCGGCTGCGGAGCATCCGCCGACGGCTCCAAGGCGATGGGCCGGCGTGCTCGCCGGCCAGCCGGTTCCAAAGTGCCTGCATCGCCTGCACGACCAACGCCTGTTGCGGGCCGACCAGACGCACGTGGACGTCGCGCCACGGCGACAACGGATTGGCGGGGGCATCGTGGCCTAAACTCGCGGCGAACATGCCGCCGTGATCCACCAGGTTCATGCCGCCGAAATACGCCACGCGGTCGTCGACAACCAACAGCTTGCGATGATTGCGGCGATTGAAAATCTGGAAAAATCTCGGCAGCCGCCACAGGGCCTCACTGACCTTGTGGAAGCCGTGGACGCGCACGCCGGCGGCGACCATCTCGGCGAAAAACGCAGCGGGCGTACTCAGGCAGCCGACCGCGTCGTACACGACCCGCACGTCCAGGCCCGCCCGGGCCTTGGCCTTCAAGGCCTCGGCCAGAGCCGCGCCGGCAGCGTCCGCGGCAAAGATGTAGCTTTCCACCCAAATCCGCCGCCGCGCCGCTTGCACGTCTGCCAGCATGGCGATCAGCAGCGGGCTGAACTCAGCGAAGATCTGCAACTGATGGCCGTTGACCTGCACCGACCAGGCCGCGGGGTGCGCCGGCTGGCAGGGATCGCCCGATTTTTCTACCTCGAGGATGCTCATTAGGTTGAAACCACGGCGGTCGGATCCGCGGAGCGCGCAAGCGCAATGCCCCATGCGAATTGTATGCCATGTCAGCCGCCGGGCATCGAAAATCAGCGTTTCGGGGGCAATTGCAGATCGGCAGCCGAGATTTCGACCGGCACGCCACCCGGCGGAATCGCTACCCGCATCGTCCACAGCACCCCCTGCGTCACCAGGCGGCGATACTCGGGCAACTGCCAGTTGGCGTGAAAGTGCAGGCCGCTGAAGCCAAACGAACGGCCGCCGTCGGGCCGCTCCCACGACCAGCCCACGGTCTCTGGCTGCCCGTCGATGCGCACCTGCCAAACCGGCAGCACCTTGGCCGGGGGCGGCGCGAATTTGAGGCGGTAGTAGAATTCGTCTCGAACGGGGATCGGCTCGATTCCGGCGCACAGCGGCGATGGCCCCGCGGCCGGCACGAGCGTGGTGGTCAGCACTTTGTAGCGCCGGTCTGGGCCCCCGTGGCAGCCGCCAAACAGCTGCACAAAAGCAGGCACGTCTTTGGCATCCTTGGTGCCCATGGCCCAATGAATTGCCGACAAGCCGCCCCCGCGGGCAGCCAGGGCGGCCAGCGCATCCAGACGCCGGCTATCGGCCTGGATCCATTTCGCGCCGGCGGACAGAAATAGCACCACCCCGTCGCACTTTCGCAGCAAGTCAGGACCCTCGGGCCACGGCTCGTCGGCCAGCACGAGCGACACGTCCAGGCCGGGCGTTTGCGCCAGGCATTTTTCGAGAATCCGCAGTCCGGCTACGTATTCGTGCGTCCCGGCCGGATGGCCATCGGGGCCTTGGCCCAGCAGTAGCAATCGGCGGTTGGCCGGCGGAGCGGCCGCCTGGCTTGAGCCGGCCAGCAGCAGGACGAGGATAAGCGGCAACCCAAGCGTGCGGCCTGCAGCGCGCATGACGTCTCCCCCTGGTATGTCTTTTTTAATTCATGTGCTCATTTCAGAGCACCACTCATCCCACTCGCGGCCCAGCGGCGCAAGTCGCGTCGCTGGCTTCGGCGCGGTAGTTGTCAAAATTCTTTTGGAAGAGGGCGGCGAGCTTGCGGGCGGCTTGCTGATGGGCGTCGCGCGTGGGCCAGGTGTTCCAGGGGATGAGTAACTCGCTGGGCACGCCGGGGCAGGCGGTGGGGATTTGCAGGCCGAAGATGGGGTCTTCGATGGTCTTGGCCCGCTGCAAGTCGCCACGGTGGATCGCATCGATCGTGGCCCGCGTGTATTCGATGTTCAGCCGCGCGCCGACGCCATAGGCCCCGCCCGACCAGCCGGTGTTCACCAGCCAGGCCTGCGCGCCGTGGGCGTGCATCCGCTCGGCCAGCATTTCTGCATATTTCGTCGGATGCCAGACGAGAAACGCCGCGCCGAAGCAGGCCGAAAACGTGGCGGTCGGCTCGGTCACGCCGACCTCCGTGCCGGCGATCTTGGCCGTGTAGCCGCTGATGAAGTGGTACATGGCCTGGGCGGGCGTGAGTCGGCTCACGGGCGGCAGCACGCCGAAGGCGTCGCAGGT